>JBDKJI010000172.1:0-4960 GCA_039796655.1 Chlamydiota bacterium
ACCGTCGTATTCTGGATCTTATCTGTCCGATCACTGAACAAGCAGTTTGCCAAGCGGCACGTAGCCACAACAGAACTAGCTGTAGAAAATATTTAACTCGACTTTGTACATTTTTCGGTGCGATTTTCACAATCTTTTGACCTGCAATGGGTTACTGATGTCTGCAATGGCTTATTCAAGCTGATTGCAGACATCAATAACCCATTGCAGGTCAAAATCTTACAAAACTCGCATCCGGAAAATGTACAAAGTCGAGTTTAAGAAATCCAGTCCACTAAGAGAGAGTCGAGCCAATAAAGCCCTTTTTCACTATTGGGATTGCCGAGATATCCCATATGCCCCCCTTTTTTCGTTTTAAATACCTCGACAGATGGGGGCAATAATAACTGATCGATCGACTCAGCGGCCACAATCGGATCATCTTCCGCAAGGAGGATTTTACAAGGGATATCAATTTGATCGATGTACGTAGCGGCGCTACACTTTTGATAATAATCATCAGCATGGGCAAATCCGCACATGGGCGCCGTATAGAGCTGATCAAACTCGTAGAGCTTTAAGTTTCTTGGCAGCTGGACTCGCGGCAAATCCTTAAATGTTTTCTGCAAGTAGTGGACATTGGCTCTGAGAAGACGATAAAAGTAACGCTCATAAATCTTATTCTCGCTCTCGCCGATCATCCGGATGCTCGATAACAAATCCACAGGAGGACTGACTGCGATCACCCGTTCCATAAACCGGTGGGCTAAAGGGCCCATTTCACCGGCGAGCTTCAATGCTAAGTTCCCTCCAAGAGAAAACCCTACAACAACCGTGGGAGATGAAGGCGTCGTCATCTTGATCCACTTCAGCGCTTCAAATACATCTTCACTACGGCCTCCATGAAATATCTTCCTTGCAAGACCTCGTCCCGAACCACAACCCCGCATATTGAATCGTATCGCCCTCACATTGAGCGGCGTCAATCTTTTGGCCATCCTGACGAGATTTGGCGATTGGTGTGAGCCACAAAGACCATGGATCAAAAGTACCGTGCGATCGGTCTCTTTCCACCCTTCCGGCGTGGTGATCTCCAACGAAATTTTGTCCTCGTCAGGCAACGTGATAATCTGTTGCATAGAAGACGGTTCCGTCAAAATATTGAAGAACGCACTGATGACGGTCTGCTGGTGCGGATCATCGAGAAATGGAAACGGCTCAAATGGGATTTCTTGCGTCACGGCACTCCACCCCAATTTATAACTAATACTTAATTAATTTTCAACGTTTTGAACTGTAACGAAACAATCTAGAGACAGGTATGTCATAAAATAAGACGAGAGATTCCTCACCTGGGTTCCGTTTGCCAATGCTGGCGTTAGAAAGATGGTAAAAATGCACCCCAATCCTCTCAGCATCAGCAAATTGCCACGCGAGCTCAATACCCGACCGAAACTCGATCGGGTAGCCTAAGTTTTTACCCGATCCAGCCCAATAATAACCCGCCGCAAACCCCGGTGCAAAAGCCAAACGACCACCAAGTAAGAAGTCGAAGTTCAATCCTGCATATAGGTAACCCGACCCGAATGCTGTACTCATCACACCGATGAGCGGTCTGAGTTCAAAGTGAGGGCTGACAGAATAACGGAAATGAAACTTGTACTCTAAATCAAACTGAAACGCCCTATGTCTTTCACGGAGTAGATCGTAGATGCCCGCCGCAAATGAAACGGCGTTGGGAAGGGGCTTGGGCCAACAGATCCGCGTTACAAGAGCTAATACTAAGAAGTATCTTCGCACCACAGCGAAGAGTGTAAGCGAAACTACGCTAGAAAGAAAATAATTTTTATGGCACAGTATTTCCCCAAACAGGAGGCCACAATGGCAGCACTTGTAGACAGCAGTACCCGTTCATACCCCCGTTCATACCAAGGACTCACAGCGTCCATTGAATTCCAA
This sequence comes from Chlamydiota bacterium, assembly GCA_039796655.1. GTDB lineage: Bacteria > Chlamydiota > Chlamydiia > Chlamydiales > SM23-39 > JBDKJI01. The sequence goes on from JBDKJI010000172.1 coordinate 1,939, forward strand.
CAGAAAGAGCAGGGGCTAACAGCCAGGATTGTGACAGAGAGATTAGAAATGGTCTCTATCGTACATGATGAAGAGACACTGGGTTTGTACGCCGGATTATTTAACAACAAAGATGTGTGCCAATTTTACGGCACTCATCAGCCCTGGGGCACAAAGGCAGAGGCCGAGGCAGCTGAAAAGCCTTGGACAGTTGCAGAAAAAGTAAATATGTGGGCCACACGATGGCAACAAAGCAACCCTTATAGTGCTTTTACGGTATGGAATCGAGAGACCAAGGCATTCGTTGGCCATGCCGTGGTGGGCCTCGATACAGAACCGGGATACGCCCAAATCGCAGGAGCTGGATACCCAGAGTACTGGCAACAAGGGTATGGCGCCGAGGCAATGGCAGCTTTACTAGAATATACAGCTGCGGCTCATGCCTCAGGACATCCCATCAATGGGGTCCCGCTCCAAGGGGTCAGAGCCACAGCCTCACCCGAAAATACCGCATCGATAACAATCCTCCAGAGACTGATGGTTCACGAAGGATCTTTTACCAATAGTAGCGGTCACCCAAAAGAGCGCTACGTGCTGAAAGTCGAGGGCGGAGACAGGATTTTGCCGCAAGTAACTTAACGCCAATAATATGCGCAACTGCCCCTTAGGTCAAAATCTAGGGGGCATTTCCTATATACTATTTCCACCTTCCATTTTGAATTCTGCAACTCATTGATAATTAGCTGTTTGGTGGATAATTATCACCAAAACAAAAGATTGAATTAAACTGTTTAATAGTGTAAAATATATTACATAAAACCAGGATAAATAGATGAGCGCAGCATCACCGATTGCAGGCTTCGGGACGAGACCGACGCCTTTGGAAGGCCAAGAGCTAGGGCATGTTAATTCCCACTTAGATGCCAAAATACAGGCCGTTGCGTCAGCTCAAAGAAATCGCAAAAAAGACCCTTTAGAGTACGTACTTATTGGCGGCGACGCATTTAATACCGCAGATCTTGCCTTTGAGGGAGTTGTTGGCCTCAAGTCACGACTAGCCAAGCTAAGTGCCGTGGGTGCATCGCACCTGGTTTGTGGTGAAGTCGCGGGCGCAATCAATATTTTGAACGGAGTGCTCGCCCTCAGGGAAGGGTTGCACGCACTGCATAACAACAAGAAACTTGCAATTCGCCTTTTCCTCGACTGCGTTCTATCCGTCCTGATAGGAATCGTGATGATTATCAGCAGTCTTGCACTGAAGGGAGTTATCGGTGCTTTCTTTTTAACACATCCATGGCTTTTAGCTTTGTTCTTCTTCGTTGCAGCGCTCCCCATTACGCTAGAAGTGGCACACCGTTTACGAGAAATGCGCCTTAAACAAGACGTTGGCTCTCAGTTTACAGATAACCAAATTGAACGGGTATTACGAGGATTAAACGAGTCTAAGGACAAAGACAAATATTTGAGCGATTTGTTTGAAAAGTACCAAGCAAACGTTGGCGTAGAAGCTGCCATAGAGATGTTTGAAGCAATCAAGACGCCGAACAATACGCGTGAGCGGATTACAGCTTTAGCAAAAGCCAAAGTTGAAATTGCAAAATGGAAACGAGCTCAGAAAATTCGTTTAATCATGCAGATAATCTTTTTCGTAGCGTTTGGCATTAGCATGGCAGCAATGGCCCGAGTTGGCAATGGCCGATTGCTCGACGCAAGCCAAAACTTTATTCTTTCTGCCGGTAACGTAGCTGCTTTGGCTATGGACTGGCTGTCGCCTTTCAAACGAAACACGCCTCTTGTAGTAGCGCCAGTAGAATCAGGTTCGCAAACAGGCGCTGGTAATTTATACGTCGCCCCCCCGTTCGCCCAGCCACCTGCCAATTGAAATCCTTGTGAATGCGCTTCAGGTGGAACTGCTATATACGTAAAAATGTTCTGATGTGCTAGTCTGCTCTTCTTTTTCAACCTTTTGGAGGAATATGAAGAGTTGGATTGTCAAAATTGTCGTGCTGCTGCCTCTATTGCTTGCTGCAGACGAAGAAGTGCTCCGTGTCCCTGTTGCTGAAAGGCAAAGTGAAGAATCGGTTGTAACACAAGACGAGATGTCCGAAGACGAAGTAGTTCTCGGCTATCTATATGATCGATACCCCCCAGTATATTATCCATCTTCCGCACACCAGGTAATCGCTATTTCAGTCCTGGGAGATTCTGTCGAGATTGAAGATGGCTCCGTTTGGAAAGTCCACCCTTACGACAACTACAAAGTAGTCCAGTGGAAATCAAACGATCCTCTTGTGGTCACACAAAATCACGCCTGGTTTTCGAAGTACGATTACAGGCTCATCAACAACAATACAGGAGCTACGATCGAAGCCAACCTGCACCTTGGCCCTATTCAGCAAGGTCCCTATACAAAATACATTGTCTCCATCGATGACTTACGCAACGAAGTCATGCTGAGCGACAGCACACACTGGCTCATTTCAAAGAAAGACCGCAAACGTCTTAAGAATTGGGCTATCCATGACGCAGTCATCGTCGGCACCAACAGTGGCTCTGATGGTAGTTCAGAAGCACTACTCATCAACGTAAATATGAACCAACGAGCCCGCGCTCATCAGTTTTGAGGTTATATGGCTCATGCAATTCGTCCCGACAGCCCAACATTCCGGCGCTGTCAGTCTGAGTCTTCGTGGTATAATCCAGCGAGGATTGTTGCGATTGCCCTTTCCATCCTCGCGGGAGTTGCTATCGCATTTGCTTCAGTGCCCTTAGGCATCGCTGTGGGGAGTGTATCCTTACTAGGATCCGTTTTCTGCCGTTCTCATTGGACACGGGCTGAATGGGTCCAAAGAATGCTTCGCTGTCCCGGCTCAACAATGCGAAATCCCGCTGTTCGCCGCGTCTTGATCGGAGGAGGACACCACCGAGAAGTGCACCCCCCACGAGTCGGTAGGATAGTACATTACTATCCAGCACCGCCTGGTAGGCCTCATCTCGAATTGCGTCGGAGAGCTCCTGCGCCGACTGCCGCTGATAGAGAGCC
>JBDKJI010000173.1:0-2598 GCA_039796655.1 Chlamydiota bacterium
GCACGTAGTGGTAGTTCGTCGGTAAGTTCTGCTTCTCTATAAATTCGTCAGAAACACCCTGTGAGCGTATTGTCTCCAAACAATGGGATCCGTTTTCGTCGTATCCGATCCGGGTAATAAGACCCGATGAAAGTCCAATTCTTTTGGCCGAGACGGCGGCGTTTGCTGCGTTGCCAACGGCGCGCACCTCGATCATTTCCTCAAAGGGGACTTTATCTCCAAAACGCACACAGAGTTGTCGTGAACCATGATTCACCACCTCTTCAGCATCTTTCAGCTTAATAAATGCATCAGTCGTAATATCACCAATTGCTACAAAATCGTATTTCATATTTGAAGTATACAGCCTATTTTTTTCGTATACAGTATCTGCATGATACAGAACATGTTTCCTCATAATGTTCTTGCCAACGAGCCAGATGAAATCCCTTTGCAGGAGTGGCTGAAGAAAGAAGGGATACCGAATTGTCCGCCAATCCGCGTTAAGTGTAATTTTGGGGCGCACGAAACCAAGGCCCACGCGCGGCGTTTAAAAAATGACGTCGCCCGCGCGCAATGTGTGCTTTTTGAGGCCTTTGGGTACGGTGAGGCCAATCTCCAAATCATCGCGCTGCTTCAAAGTGGGACGGTGCGTCCGCAGCAAGTAGCGGCCGGAAAGCCAGATGATGCTTTCTTGCAGGAAATTTTGAGAATGGTGCAAGGGAGGGGCAAATTCTTGCACCCTTTTGATGCTCGAGGAGATCATCCAAACTACGCAAAGCACGCGAGTGCGTCTAATGCCATTTCAGGCGTATTGCAGAAGTTGCAAACAAAACCGGTTCCTGAGCTCGGCGCAATTCTTACCGAGTTTACGAAAGCGGTGGGTGTCATGGATGAAAGCGATCGCTTTCGGGAGGATATGGCCGTGAGATCGTTTCGCGGCATCTTGAAACAGGCTTTGAAAGCCCACCCAGATTTTCTCAAAAGGAAGGAAATTAATGTTTTGATTGTTTTTGGAGGCTTGCACGAACCACTGATCGGTAGACTGACAAAGAAACATCCCGATATTACCGTGGATTCATCAATCGCCGGCCCTGAACTGGCTCATTCGTACGTGGCGAAGCTTCATCAAGCCTTATGGACTCGAGAAGCAGTCGATGAGACATTGAATCAGCGAGCTTTTTTTGAATATCTTGTAAGTGGAATATTCAATAAGGTCATACAAAAACTTCGCACCAATGAGGGTGATGAAGCTGCAACGTTCTATGCGCGAGCCGTCGTTGATGCGCTTTCACTTGAAGAATGGGCCGATTTCTATCGAAACTGCATACAGAGTGGTGATGCGACAAAGATCAAAGATCTCGCGGAATTAGTAAAAAGTAGAGGTGTGCCTGTCGAGGATGACGCAAAGAGGCTGCAGCAATGGTACAGGAGAGTCTCAAAACCCCCGGGGAAATGATGGAGGTCTGAATCGCATTACCTCTATGTGCGGATGTTGCAACTGAGCCGAAATTCAGTATACTCTCGCCATGCATACGTTGGCCGTACAGGCACGAAAAACTGGAGATTCAAATGAAGCGCTTCGCGAGAAGGGTCTTGTGCCGGCTGTATTTTACGGCCCAAAGGAGAAATCAACTGCAGTTTTTGTTGACTCCAAAAGTCTAGAGCGCGTATTTAAAGAGGCAGGTGAGACATCCATTGTGAAGCTTTCTGGCGTCGGTGAAGAAAAAGATACTCTGATTCACGATGTGCAGTTCCATCCCGTCACTGGCTCCATGCTCCATGCAGATTTTTATGTTATCGAGAAGGGTAAGAAGATTACTATCAAGATACCTCTTGAATTCGTTGGCACCGCACCCGCTGAAAAACTTGGACACATCGTCGTCAAGGCGATGCACGAAGTTGAAATCGAAGTTGCTCCCGCCGAATTGCCGCGCCATCTTGAAGTGGATATCTCCGGGCTCGCAGATCTCACAAGTCGTTTCTTGGTCAAAGACATCAAGCTCCCTCCTTCTGCGGTGATGAAGACAGGTGGTGAAGAGATAGTCGTGGCGATCACAGAATTTAAGGAAGAGAAAGAATCTACGCCTGTTATCCCTGCTGAGATCATCGGTGAGAAGAAGCCAGAGGGTGAAGCAGCGGCAGCTCCTGAGGCTAAGAAAGAAGAGAAGAAATAAAATCTCAAACATACACCAACAACGCGCCCCAAAGGGGCGCGTTGTGTTTTGTTATACTTATCGGATGAAAATCCGGACTATACCGACTTTCTTTGCGCTCATCGTTATTGCCGCACCTTTGGTTGGTTTTGCCGAAATTGATCCTCAGGATAAAGCTGCACTCCAAATGCAGCTTGATCAGCTGAATATACAAATAAAGTCGAATCAGACGCAGCTGGAGGGCCTGCAACAGCAGAGAACTTCTCTTGAACGAGATGTGTCGATATTAGATGCAAAAATTAAAGATGCCCAGCTCGGTATAAAGGCTCGCGATCTTACAATCAAACAGATCAAGACAGGAATTCGGGACAAAGAAAAAGGCATATTAAATCTCGACTCAAAAGTCGCCGCGGGACAGGATTCTGTAGCTCAAATGTTGCGCGAGACAAGAATGATCGATGAT
>JBDKJI010000174.1:0-5403 GCA_039796655.1 Chlamydiota bacterium
GCTGCTTCAATTTTTCAGTCTGGAGTGAGCGGCCATGCTCTAGAGCATGCCGCGAATGAAGACGAAAAATTGAAAGCAAAGCCGACGTAGCCCGAAACCAATTTTTCAATCACGAGCGGTATATATCCCTTCCACCTGAAGCGCACCCCAAAGGACTGAACTCCCGAAACTATTGCAGGATACCAGCAATCTGACGTATACTGCTTCCTTTAGGCAACGGATGAACGATGAAAAGAACATACCAACCCACAAAATTGAGACGCAAACGCAAGTTCGGCTTTCGAGCCCGTATGAAAACCGTCGGGGGACGCAAAGTCATCCGCCGTCGCCGCCGAGCCGGTCGCAAGGTGCTGTCGGCCTAGGATTTCCTAAGAGCCGTCGTCTGACCAAGCGCAGGGAATTTTTGCACGTGGCCAGGGTAGGTGATCGACTTGTAGGGAGGTACCTGTCTATCGACGTGCGCCCTGCCACAAGGAGCCGCTTGGGGCTTGTTGCGACGAAGAAGTACGGTAACGCCCCCCAGAGAAACCGATTTAAGCGCCTTGCACGCGAGGCATTCCGACTGTCCCGCATGCCGGCACCTCTGGAAATTGTCGTCGCCCCCCGGGCCTACGCCAGAGAAGCTACCTTTTTTGACGTGGCAAAAGACATGGATCGGCTGATTAATAATATCAATGGATTTTCTAAAGACACTCAATGAACCACAAAAACAAGCCGTCACCACGACAAGAGGGCGCATCCTCGTATTGGCCGGAGCGGGTAGTGGCAAAACAAGAGTCATCACCTACCGCGTCGCCTATCTGATCGCCACGGGGGTGCCCCCCGAATCGATCCTCTGCCTTACGTTTACCAATAAAGCCGCGAAAGAAATGCGAGACAGAGTCAAAACCTTGATTGGTTCCGATCAAGGCAGCAAAGTGACACTCTCTACATTCCACAGCTTTTGCTTACATCTCTTGCGCAAAGAAGCGGAAAAACTCGGGTTTACAAAAGATTTTAGTCTCTATGACGAACGCGATATAGAGCGCCTCATCCAGCAAATTGTCCGCGACATGTTGGGGCATGTTGGAGAACTCCCCTCTCTTGGGCCCATCCGCGCTGCCTTGACCCAAGCCTCTTGCCACGGCAGCTGGGATGATAAGGCGCTACCGAAAGACTTATTTTCAAAAGAGTTATTCCATCGGCTCCAAGCCACGTTACGCGCCTATAACGCCGTCAGCTTCGATACGTTGATCTCGCTTGCGCTGCGCCTATTCAATGAGCATCCGGACGTCGTATCGAAGTACCAACATCAGTTCCAATACGTGATGATCGACGAATACCAAGATACAAATCACTCCCAATACCAGCTCGTTGAGCGGCTTGTTGCCTCCCACAATCAGTTGTGCGTCGTGGGCGACGACGATCAATCGATCTACGGATGGCGCGGGGCAAAAGTGCGCCACATTGTGGAGTTTCAGGCAGACTGTGTAATAAAGCTCGAACAAAATTACCGCTCGACTTCTGTGATTCTCGACGCCGCCAACGCGCTCATCGGGCACAACACATCGCGCGTCGGCAAAAAGCTGTGGTCGAAAAAGCGCTCTGAAAAAGGGATCGAAGTGTTCACAGCGCCCACCGACATCGACGAGGCACAAGGGATTATCACACGCCTCCTAGCCAAAAAAGAAGCATTGGGCCTGGCATGGAAAGACATTGCGATCTTATACCGTTCGAACGCGCTCTCTCGAAATCTGGAGCTTGCGCTCATGCAAGCGCCTTGGAAATCAGACAAAGGGTGGATTCGAGGCATTCCCTACGAAATCTTCGGTGGTCTTGAGTTTTCTGAAAGAAGCGAAATCAAAGACCTCTTCGCGTATTTGCGCGTGATTGCAAACCCGCTCGACCAAGAAGCGCTGCTTCGCATTGCGAATGTGCCAAGGCGCGGCGTCTCTGATCTTTTGCTCGATAAAGTGACGCAAGAAAATCGGCTCGAAAAACGGCCTTTGTGGGATCTGTTTTTAGAGATTGCATCAGGCAAAAAAACGTACCCAGAACACACCAAAGGAATGAGTGGCATTAGGCAGCTTGTCGAACTCATCGAAACAGCAACGCGACGCTTTGCTGTTGGTAGTCTGGCTGATTCTTTGCATTGGCTTGTCGAAACGATCCACTATAAAAAAGCCATTGAAGAAGAAGTCAAAAGCGAGGCAATGCGCGCTTACAAGTGGGAAAACATCCAAGAGTGCATCACCGCGCTCAGGCGCTTTGAAGAGGCCGAAGGAGCTAGGTTACAACAATTTGTCACCGAAGTGGCGCTCGCAACTCAAACGCATCTTCCATCGGACAAGAAGGGGCAAACAGATGCCGTGCAACTGATGACATTGCATAGCGCAAAAGGGCTCGAATTTCCCCTCGTCTTCATCGCCGCCTTGGAAGACCACCTTCTCCCTCACGAAAAAAGTGTGGTCGAAACAGGCGTCGAGGAAGAAAGGCGCTTATTCTATGTGGGACTCACGCGGGCAGAAAAGGAAGTAGTACTCAGCATGGCTCGCTCACGGATGAGGATGGGCAAAATAGAGCCCTCCAGCCCGTCTCGTTTTTTGTTTGAGATCCCCAAAGCGCTCTTAGAGGTAACGCCATGGAGGTAAAAACAATTGTATGGCGCCACCGGCGCGAGAACTTAAAGAAGTGCTCGCTATCAGGGCTGGAAAAAAGGGGCGATATTCGGTTTTATACGTACCCCAAAGACCCACTCCCCGATGGCTCGGGTTATTTACTTCTCAAAGTGGGCGCGCCTGAGCTCACATATGCCGATCGAACCTGCGGCTTGTTGTTGATCGACGCAACGTGGCGCCTTGCCGCGATAATGGCATCGAGGGGTATACCTTGTTTGATGGACGCGCGAAGTTTGCCCATGGGGGCAAAAACAGCCTACCCAAGACGGCAAACAGAGTGTCCCGATCCAATGCAAGGTTTGGCATCGATCGAAGCGCTCTATCTCGCATACATCATTCTCGGCTGGCCTGCGGAGCACCTCTTGGACGGTTACTACTGGAAGGATCTTTTCTTAAGGACAAATGCCGATTGCATAAATTCACTCGCCCCATGCATAAGCGGCAATAGATGAGCAATCTATTTTTGCTACTTGAATCGATCAATAACTTCATCTGGGGCCACCTCGCGTTCATCCTCATCGTTGGCCTCGGCGGTTATTTCTCGATCCGATCAGGGTTCTTCCAAATCCGCAAATTTGGCGCCGTGATGCGCTCTTTTTGGTCCTTTTTCTCCCGCGAAAAACACCCCAATAGAGACGGCATCCACCCTATAAAAGTGTTTTTTGCCGCAATCGGCGGCTGCATCGGCATTGGGAATGTCGTTGGGATTGTCACAGCTGTCCAAATCGGCGGACCCGGCGCGCTCTTTTGGACATGGGTCGGCGGCCTGTGCGGCATGCTGATTCAATATGCGGAAGTCTATCTCGGGATGAAATACCGAGTCCCTAACAAAGAAGGCAGCTATGATGGCGGCCCTATGTATTTTTTGCCCAAAGTGATGCGCGGCCGTTGGGTCGCAATTGTAGTATGCGTCCTACTGTGCGTATACGGCGTTGAAATTTTCATGTTCAACGTGATGACGACAAGCATCTCAGTCAATTGGAACCTCAATGAATATGCTGTGGCTGCCGTCCTGCTGATTGCCACCTTTGCCGTTGCCCTCGGCGGCATCAATCGCGTTGGCGAAGTGTGCAGCGCATTTATTCCCCTGTTCATTCTCTCATATCTTGCCATGGGGGCTTATCTACTCTACGCCTATTTTGATGCGCTCCCTTCGATTTTCTGGCAGATCTTCAGCGGCGCTTTCTCCGCGCAATCAGCCAAAGGCGCCTTTGCTGGCAGCAGCATCGGCTTGGCCATTTCGATGGGATTATCGCGCGGTGCCTACTCAGGGGATATCGGCGTCGGCTACACTTCCGTGATCCACGCCGAGAGCCGCACGCACCAATTTGGCAGACAAGCGGCGCTGACCATCATCGGTGTTTTCATTGATACGTTTGTCATTTGCACGATGAGTATTCTCATCGTTTTAGCAACGGGCCACTGGCATTCCGGTATTGACGTCTCGATGATGGTGCAAGAAGCGCTCGGCCTATTTTTCCCCTACATGGAATACTTCATGCCGTTTTTCTTATTTCTGCTCGGCTATACCACAATCCTTGCCTACTTCGTCGTCGGCGTCAAATGCGCCAAATTCCTATCGCCCAAATGGGGCCCTCTCATCTACTACGTATACGCCGCTGTGGCACTGCCCCTTTTTGCTTTTATCGACACCAGCGCTGCGTTCGTCCTGATGTCGCTCGCCGGAGCCTTTCTTCTCATCATCAACCTGACCGGCATTTTCCTTTTGCGCAAAGAAGTCATCTTCAAGCTCGAGGAGCTGCCTTAGGAGACCCGTAGAGCCAAACGGCCGTTTTGATGTGATCGCTGAGCTGAGCGTCATTCACTTCGTCATACTGACCCCAGTCCAAAGCATTTGTCACATACGCAATGACCTCATCTAACACTTGAGCATCTAAATCGTGACCCAACTCGGTGCACGCCCGAGCCACGATCATTTGTCGATCGATCGACTGTCCCGCTCCATGATTCGCCTTGAGCGTGCAACAGATGCCTCCGTCAACAGGCGCCTGCTCTCCCTGCAAAGGGAAAGGGCGCCGCGCCTCAAAATGCTCGGTTCGACGAGAATCGCTCGGTGAACGACTATGACCTCGCTCCCATCGTAAAAGCGGTATGGGCAGTGGCGGCGTCGAAGCTGCCATCAACCGATCAAACGGGTGATCGGTAAGCGACGGCAAAGAAGGCTCTTCTGTAATCACTGTAGGCAGCACCGGCGCGCGCGGTGTCGGCGTTGGCGCCCAGTCTGGTACCGATCGAGGTAAATAATATAGATCTGCTTCTTCCAACGCAGCAGGAGAGCCAGACGAATCACCTAACCCCGATGGCGAATAGCGAGGCGCCCCACCCACCGGCAAAAAAGGACTCATCGCCGTAACTGCAGTCGGCGTGACATCAAAAAGACGCAAAGAACCTCTGTGCGTCTGCGTCGCCGCATAGGCTCTGCGCAGACGCTCAATCAATTCATCAGAGATCTGGGAAGGGACACGGCCGCGATGATACATCACCGTCCCACCCGTAGGTTCAGCCACACGCAGCGCCCAAACCCGACTCCCAAATTCATTCCAAGTATCGCGCCACACTCTTCGAGTGTGACGCTCACGCGAAGAAACACAACCACAAAAGGCTCGAGCAATAAACCCGAGTCGACTCGTTGTTACAGAGGCCATGATCACCTTGTTTTGTCATGTCTCTGAATGTAAAGAAATGATTAATTTTTATCAAATAAATTGTCAACGTATCGCTAACT
>JBDKJI010000175.1:0-12248 GCA_039796655.1 Chlamydiota bacterium
TATCTCGGCGTTTTGTTGCAACCGGTCGACAAAGAGCTCGCCGATGCCCTTGGGTTAGATAAGCAAGAAGGAGTGCTTATTTCTGATGTCGTAAAAGACTCCCCCGCCGCCGCAGCTGGCGTGGAACAAGGCGACATCATCTTGCAATACAACGATAAGCCCGCTAAAACCGTTGCCAAGCTCCGCAATGACATCGCCATGATGACACCCGGCGAGATCGCCGAGTTGAAGGTGCTGCGCAATAATAAACCCGTCACGATGCAAGTGAAGCTCGGGTCACAAACAGAAAAAGAGGCGTTTTCGTTCGAGGCAATCCAAAAGCTCGGCATCGAAATAGAAAACCTCACGCCTGAAACAGCCGCAAAATTAGGCTACGCAGCTGACACCGAAGCTGTCGTCATCACAAAGGTAAAGCCAGGATCGCCCGCTGCGATGGTAGGTCTGAGGCCCTCTTTGTTGATCACAGGGGTCGCTCTTCCATCCCAAGCACAAAAACGAATCAAAAATACTGTCGACTTTGAAGGGGCCCTCAAAGAGGTCGTCGACAAGAAACACCTCATTTTGATCGTCAGACAACAAAACTTACAAAGGTACTACACCATCAAGTTGCCTTGAAAAGGCCGATATACCGCGAGGGGTTGAAAAATTGGAAAACGGGCAAGAAGGCTTCTTCAGATTTTCGATCTGGAGCGAGCGGCTGTGCTCTAGAGCACGCCGCACGCGAAGATGAGAAATCTGAAGAAAAGCCGACGCCGCCCGAAACCAATTTTTCAATCACGAGGGGTATACAGGCATTGCTCGGATCATGAATTCGTCAAAGAGGGGAACAGTGAATGCTAAGTCGCCATAAGCAGGACTAAAAATCATCCCCTTTTTGATCAGTTTAGATCGAATAGGACTCAGGCTGGTTGCCTTAAGTCGCAAGATACCCGCGATATCAGCTAACCGATGAGGCTGGGGACCTAGTTCCGCCATGGCTCTTAGAAAATTCTTTTCGCTGGGAGTCAGACGATCAAAGCGCACTCGAAAGAAATTCTGATCAAGACGCGGTATGACCGAAAGAGTTGCCTCCTGTACAGTTTGCAATGTGATAGGACTTGTCTTAGCCACATTCCACACCTGATAACCCCACTCTTGCAAAAAATATGGATACCCCTTGGTGAGCCGAAAAATCTCTTGCAACGCATCAGGAGTAAACCGGACTTGTGCGATGCGCGCTGGTTCTTCCAATGCCATCGACGCCTCTGTCTCAGATAAAGCACCGATATTAGGAAAGCTAAACAACCTCTCGGCGTACGACTTGGCCTCCCCTGCTAAACCAGGCAAAATAGGCAATCCTGCTCCCACAAGCAATAAGGGAAGCTGTCGTTGTTGAATTTTGTGTATAGCCACAATCAGGGCCCCGAGTTCTTTCTGGCTGAAATATTGAATCTCATCGATGAAAATGGCAATAGCACATCCACGATCTGCTGCTGCCTCCCCCACGGCCACCAAGAGATTGGGTAAATCAATGTCCAAATCACCGCTGTCAGCCGCCCCCTTTTCAGGCTCAACACCTAACCCAAACGTGACGTCATCCACGCTCACCGTCCACTTCAGAGCACTGATAAAACTCCTCAAAACAGCCAACGCCCGCTTGACCTTATCGCTAACGCCGGCAATGCGATCGAGCTCGAAAAGCAGGGAGCGCAGATAAGGGACGATCGATAGAGCAAGCCCTTTATCTTCTTGAGCCTCAATGAAAATCGTCCTGTAATAATTTTTTTTAGCCAAATGCTCGATCTCATTGAGCAGCACGGTCTTGCCCACACCGCAAAGACCTGTTAAAAGCAAACTTTTTTCAGGGCGCCTTGCCAGAATCCGTTCGAGTAAAATGCGCGCCTGCTCTAGCGCCGGGTCCCTCCCTACAAGTTCGGGAGGTGGAGAGCCAGCGCCCGGTGCAAATGGGTTTTTGATCGGATCCATTGTTGCCTCCACGAAGTTATACCAACTTATACTCGAAAACGAGTATAAGTTGGTATAACTTCGGTAAAAACGTATAAATTATTTTTTAATTTGGAATGACGCCAGCTCGGATCGTAGGTAGTGGGCGATTGTTGGAAACTTGTCTTGGTGGGCGGCGAGATAACGCATGACGTGCAGATAGGTAAAGTCTACTTCCCACTCCACGACACCTTTCATCGGCTCAGTCTCTTGGATAAAGCGATGCCACTCCGCAATCACTTTGTCTCGCACGGCATCGCTGGGGAATGCCCCCGGCGATAGCTCGCTTGTCCGAAACTGGTCCTGACCTGGCAGCACGCGGATGATTTCGAGAACATCGGCGTCGTGGAGCTGGGCTTGGAATGGCGTGGTGAAGACATGACCTTTGGGATCTTTATCGCGCATCCCGTCGCGGTATCGCTGAGCCAGATCGGGAGGGATATTTCTCGCTCTTAAAAAGCGATGCATTCCTTCTGCGCTTGCCTCATCCCAGTGGTCTTCGCCTTCATCTTGCCTTTGCCAATCGTGCGCTGCCGCTGCCAAAACACCGACAGGGGACAAATCGTGCTCAGAACCCATCTCTTGGCGAATACGCCCCATCAACTGGTAGCCGATCGCAACACGGGTCGCGTGGAGCCGCCCGTGGATGTCGCGGGGCAGAGTCTGTCCAGCCTCATACCCGGCTCGATATGTGGCGTAGTCGAGACCATGGCCGTAGAACGGTGTGTCAATTACGACAGTAGAACCTGTCTTACCAACGTACGAGGGGCGCTCTGGTAAAGGCTTCGAATACGCAGGTAAAATCCAGCGCTCCAGAGCTGCCCCAAGCTGCTCTTGCGATGTAGTGGGACCATGGATGAACTCTTTCCAAGCAGCACACTCGGACAAATACAGCGCCTCCATCTGCATTGCTACTTCGAATGGATACACTTGGACGTTATGCGCAGCGAGCGCTTGTTGTAATTCAGCAACGTGCGCTGCATCGGTAAATGCATATTGGATATCAGATCCAAGACAAGCCGCTCCGCGAACCATGTGTTCACCGCCAATATTTCTCGCGACAGGCTCAAGAGTGGATGAAGCAAATACGATCGGAAATGGAGTTGTGACCCACTTCTTTTGGTCTTCTCTCAGCAAAGTGGTAGGTCTTTTCAATGCTTCTAATAGCATCGCGCGGTCACTACCAGCGCCTACCAAATACACATGTAAAGCCTTGTATGCCTCTGAGTCTTCGTCTAACTCACCAAACGCTCTTAACCGCAAAATCGCCATCCGAACTCCCGATAAACGTTTTTGATCAGCGCGATCTAAAAGCGGAGCGATTGCCTCAGGTTGTACCATCGCTTTGGCTTCTTCAAGACGAAATTGCTTGGGGTTAGGACCGTAGCCCGTTTCTTTCATCGCGTATAAAATACAAACAAGCAATCGAGTGGCTGCATCGTGGTAGAGCGTTCCTCCATCCTCCCAACTACGGGAAAACAGTTCTCCAGAAATATCTTTCTGATTGAAATCGCCTTCAGTCCCATGATTTTCTCCGCTAAAGGCCACGCTGGGTGTTGCCATGAGCTGACCTAAAGGCATAATCCCTCGCTGCTCTACAACGCCAGACAAAGAGCTCGATTTCGTACCATGCATCCAAAGCCTTGTCTCAGCGGCATGCGCAAGGACAGACTCGTGCGCGATCGCAACGTCCACTGTTTGCTCTCGCAGAGAGCAAAACACGCGGCGCCGACGTCCTGGGTCGTCTTGAAGATTTTGAACATGGCTCTCTGCCTCTCTAGAGGTGTAGGCCAACGCCGCAGCATTGCAGAGACTGTATAAGGAAATAAGCCTTTTTGGTACTTGCCCTGTTGGGCGAGGCGCTCTTAAGTCTCGGCTAATTTGCCTAAGCATCGAGAACAGGGGATGTCGATCGACAATCTGATCATAGACCAACGCGAGGCGAGTATGCACCCCTTCACATTGCTCTTTATCTTTACCAGTGAGCGTCTTGGCTCTTTCTTTGAGCTGACTTTTAAGGCGCCTCGCCTCAGAAATCAATCGAGGATCGATCGCATGTACATCGCCGTGGTGCACTCGCGCAGCCTGGGTCAGATGAGTAAGACAAGCCAATGATTGTTGACACAGCTCTGCAACGGTCCCCGCAACTTGGGGCTGTGATCTGAGATCCGCCTCTTCTTGCGTCATAAGTCCCCTCAATACTAACGGGGCAAATTGCTGATGGAACTCCAAATCAGCGACAATCCGCGGCGTTAAAGCAATCTTTGAATCTCTCAGCACTCCCTCTCGAAGGCATCGGTATGCATGATGAAAGTGAATTATCTCAATTCTAGGAACTTCAACCCCCCCGCCCCCATAACCATCCGAACTGGCCGGTATTTTTGTTTCTAGAAACGCAGGTGTGACAACAAGACAGAGCAGACGAGAGAGCCCTTCTCGGCGTGATGCATCCCTTTCGTAGCGCAGGTCATCGAACATCATCTTTGCAAATCTACCCAGCGACTCTCTGAGCCCGCGCTGCTGAGCAAATTCGATCATCTCAAACAGCACATCACCTGCACCCATCCGCAGCGCCTCCTGAAAAGGCTGATCATCTAGAGGTGGCAGCTTCCGATCGAGAAGATCAGGCTGCAGCTCTAAACAACGCCTTACAAGCGCGGCATCGTTTGTGTAGAGGCCCCATGCAAATAAATTGCGTACAGTCGATGCATTCAGTTCAATAAAGGGGATGATAGCTGCAACAATCGGATGTATACTATGTTCTACAAAAATAGGGCAGTTTCTTTCGTTCCAGGTACTAGGGCAATTTTGTCTTCGTACAGAATATCTGACAAATAAAGACTCAACCCACTGAGACCCATGCAGCTCGTATAAACTCCTGATTGCCGACGCCAGCATTTCCCTTGCTTCAGGATTCGGTCCAGATTGCACATAATCAAGCAGACAGGCAAAAATGTCTTCGGCAATCATTCCCCCATTCCCACCAGCTAAACCAGGACTTAACTCTCGACTGCCAGATTCTAATTCTGCTACAATATCCTGTAGAGCCATACAGGGACATCCCCTCATATAACCAATAGACACTCCTAGATCACGCCGGTACGAGCTAACAACACGGATCTGCTGAAATGTGGAGCTATCAGCACTTGCGTTGACTATCTCTTCTATCGCACCGGAACTGAGAGACGCTGCTGGCTTCCAAACATAGTTCGAACCCTCAACAAATACACGTAACTCTTTGCAATCTAAGTCATAACACGCAGTCCAGCGTCCAACGTTTGGACCCACCCACCAACTGCTCCCATTACACACGACATACCTAGCCTCCGGTCGGATAAGCTCTCGTCGAACATAGGCTGGGAAAGCAGGATCCTGTAGCCACTGCTCACCCAGCTTCGCGCGCGCTGCCAGAGGCTCCACTGGGCCAGGCTCTGCTAACGCTGCCAATGCCACCCGTTGAACATGCGGAGGTGCCGGCATGGGACCGCCGCGAGGAGGTGGTCTAAAAAAAATAAATTTGAAACTACCTGAAACTCTACTAACAGACATTGTTAAATAATCTTACAAAAAACCGGTTCATCAGACAAATCAGTCCCTCTCGGTAAGCTCAGATCGTAGATAATGAGCGATCATCGGGAACTTATCTTGGTTGGCCGCAAGGTAGCGCATGATATGCAGATAAGTCGAGTCCGCTTCCCATTCCAATACCCCCTTCATCGTCTCAGTCTCTCGGATAAAAAGGCACCACTCTGCAATCACTTTGTCTCGCACGGCATCGCTGGGGAATGCCCCCGGCGATAGCTCGCTTGTCCGAAACTGGTCCTGACCTGGCAGCACGCGTAGGATCTCGAGAACGTCGGCGTCGTGGAGCTGGGCTTGGAATGGCGTGGTGAAAACATGGCCTTTGGGATCTTTATCGCGCATCCCATCGCGGTATCGCTGGGCCAAATCGAGAGGGACATTTCTCGCCCTCAAAAAGCGATGCATCGCCTCTGCGCTTGCCTCATCCCAGTGGTCCTCTCCTTCGTCTTGCCTTTGCCAATCATGCGCTGCCGCTGCCAAGACACCGACAGAGGACAAATCGTGCTCAGAACCCATCTCTTGACGAATACGCCCCATCAACTGGTAGGCGATCGCAACGCGAGTCGCATGGAGCCGCCCGTGGATGTCGCGGGGCAGGGTCTGTCCAGCTTCATACCCGGCTCGATATATGGCGTAGTCGAGACCATGACCGTAGAACGGGCGGGCAATTGCAATCGTGGCGCCTCGTTCATCAGTGTACGAGGGGCGCTCTGGCAAAGGCTTCGAATACGCAGGTAAAATCCAGCGCTCCAGAGCTGCCCCAAGCGGCTCTTGCGATGTTGTGGATCTAGCAATAAGCTCATCCCAAGTGGCGCAGTCAGACAAATAAAGCGCCTCCATCTGCATCGCCACCTCAAATGGGTACACCTGGATGTTATGCGTCGCCAGCGCTTGTTGTAATTCGGCAACGTGCGCTGCATCAGTAAATGCGTATTGGATGTCAGATCCAAGACGCGCCGCTCCGCGAACCATGTGCTCAAGACCCTTATTTCCCGCGACGGGCTCAAGAGTTGATGAAGCAAATACGATGGGAAATGGAGCCATGACCCACCTTTTTTGGTCTTGTCCGAGGAAAGTAATGGGTCTTTCCAACGCTTCTAATAGCATTGCGCCATAGCCACTTTTGTCCTTTAAATACGTATGCAAAGCTTTGTATTCATCTGAATTTGGTGTGAGCTCGCCAAATGCTTTTAATCGCAGAATCGCCTGCCGCACTCCTGATAAACGTCCGTGATCAACTTGATCTAAAAGCAGAGCGATTGCCTCAGGCTGTACCATGGCTTTAGCTTCTTCAAGGCGAAATTGCTTGGGGTTAGGACCGTAGCCTGTTTCTTTCATCGCGTATAAAATACAAACAAGCAATCGAGTGGCTGCATCGTGGTAGAGACTTCCTGTATCATCCCAACTCCGGGAAAAAAGTTCTCCAGAGATCTGTTCCTTATTGAAAGAGTCTTCATTACCCTGATTTTCTCCACTAAATGCTACACTGCTAGTGTCTATTAATTGGCCTAAAGGAATAATTCCTTGTTGTTCCAGAATCCCATGAAGAGAACTCGATTTGGTCCCGTGCATCCAAAGTCTGGTCTCAACGGCATGAGCAAGGACAGGCTCATGTTCCATAGCAACTTGCACTGTTTGCTCTCGAAGAGAGCCGAACACGCGGCGCCGATACAAAGGCTCTTGGAAAGCTTGAACACGGCTCTCTACCTCCCTAGAGGTGTATGCCAAAGCCGCAGCATCGCAGAGACTGTATAAGCAAATAAGCCTTTTTGGTACTTGCCCCGTTGGGCGGAGCGCTCTTAAGTCTCGACTAATCTGTCGGAGCATCGAGAAAAGGGGATGTCGATCGACAATCTGATCATAGACTAACGTGAGGCGAGCATGCACACCTTCACATTGCTCTTTATCTTTACCAGTAAGCGTCTTTGCTCTTTCTTTGAGCTGGCTCTTGAGGCGTCTCGCTTCAGAAATCAACCCAGGATCGATGGCACTTACGTCGCCATGGTGCACTCGGGCAGCCTGAGTCAGGTGAGCGAGACAAGCCAATGATTGTTGACAAAGCTCCGCAAAGGTCCCCGCAACTTGGGGCTGTGATCTCAGATCCGCCTCTTCTTGCGTCATAAGTCCCCTCAATACTAACGGGGCAAATTGCTGCCGCAACTCTAAATCAGCTATGATCCGCGGCGTTAAAAAAATTTTTGGATCCGCAAGGAATCTCTCGCGCACGAATAGATGGTCACGATTAAAATAAATCACTTCAATTTTGGGGACTTCAAGACCACCACCACCCCCATCAACAGAACTAATCGGTATTTTTTCTGCCAGAGACTCATGCGTGAAAACAGCACAGAAAAGATTCGCGAGCCCTTCTTGGTATGATACATCATGTGGATGGCGCAAATATTTAAAAATCATCTTTTCAAATCTACAAAGCTGCTTTGTTAACCCGCGCTCTTTCGCAAATTGAATCATCTCAGACAATACATCACCTGCACCCATCTGAAGCGCCTCCTGAAAAGGCTGATCATCTAGGGGTGGTAGATTCCGATCGAGAAGATCAGGCTGCAGCTCTAAACAACGCCTTACAAGTGCGGCATCGTTTGTGTAGAGGCCCCATGCAAATAAATTGCCTACAGTCCGTTCACTTTTTTCGATAAACGGGATCAAACCCATGATCAGACGGTTTGTATCATAATTTAAGAAACCTACCCAGGTTTTCTCATTCCAAATACTAGGACAATTGTTTCTGTGTATAGAACATCTGAAAAATAGAGACTCAACCCATGCAGCGCCACGGGTTTCGTATAATTGCCTTATTGCCAATTCCAGCATTTCTCTTGCTTCAGGATTCGGGCCGTATAGAAGATAATCCAACAGACAGGCAAAAATATCTTCGCCAATCCTTTCCCCATTCCCGCGACTTAAACCGGGACGCAATTCTCGACTACCAGCTTCCAACTCTGCCACAACATCCTGTAGAGTCATACAAGGATATCCATTGATACGACCAATATATACTCCCGGATCACGACCAGACAAACAAGCGACCGAGATCGGAGAGAATGTGCTAGGATCAAAACATTTGTGCACTATTTCTTCTATCGCATCTGAACCTAGAGACACTGCAGGTTTCCAAACATATTTCGAGCCCTCGACAAATACACACAACTCTTTGCGATCTAAGTCATAACACGCAGTCCAATCTATTCTTCGGGACAAGTATCCCCCGGTCGCCCAGCACATGACATACTGACCCTCAGGCCGGATGAGCTCTCTTCGGACATATGTCGGCAAAGCGGGGTCTTGTAGCCATTGCTCACCCAGCTTCGCGTGCAAAGCCAGGGGGGAGGGTGCAGGAACAGCGGGACTAGCCTCTGGTTCTGGTACAGGAGGCGATGGGGCTGCGGACTCTAGCACAGGAGGCGGTTGAGCCTGAGGCCCTGCCAACACTTCCAATGCCACCTCCTGAATACGCCGATCTTCCGGCATGGCAACATCATGACGAAATCGATTAAAAAAACCTATCAACGGCTTAAATATGAAGCAATCTAAAAGTCTACGAACAAACATTGTTAAATAATTTTACAAAAAAACACTATTTATAACAATTACAATCCATATTAAAAAATTTTCTTGAATTCGGAGAGGTCGCGGACCTGGTCGAAGGTGGGTTCAGAGAGCGTGCGGTCAAGGTCGAGGCCGCCGTGCTGCCAGGCGGCCTTGAGCCAGCCGCCTGCGAGGCGTGGCTCGCCGAGGTGAGCAAAGGCTCTGGCGTTGCGAAGAGCAATCTCTTGGCTCGGGATCATTTGATAACAATCGCGCGAGAGCTCTGCGACAATGGCGTAATTATGGAACTCCATCGCGAGTTGGTGCATGAGGCACTTGGTGTCGTCGCTGAGATCGTCGTGGTGGGGTAAGAGTTTCGCATAGGCCTCTTCCCTTTTGCCTTCCTCGGCAAGCAGATGCGCGAGGATTTCGGCGGCAGCTTTGGCAAGCATCCCTGCGTGGGCTTTGGCTTGCAGCTCTTCGAGAACTGCTTTTGCCTCTGTTTTGTGCCCCTCTTGTAAAAGAGCTTCGGCTTTGGCGAGAAGGAGCTTGTTTGTTTCTTCTTGATCGCTTTGTGTGACGTGGCGGCTTTTGCGAAAGAGCGTCAACCCTTCAAAGGCGAAGAGAAAAAAGAGCGCGCCGATGAGGTAATCTTGGCGCATGAGAAAGAAGAGAGCAATGACCCCCGAGATGACGCCCCCCAAAGCGAGTGCTAGACGAAATCCAAAGACGCCAAACATCCCTTCAAGCACAATGCGCAAGAGTTGTCCGCCATCGAGAGGCAGCACGGGCAAGAGATTGACAACGCTCCAAAATAGGTTCGCTAGTTGCGTGACTTTGAGCACGCCAAACCATAGCGAGTCTTGGGATGGGACAAAGCGCAACAGGATCGTCGCAAGAACGCATAGGAAAAATCCAAAGAGAGGTCCCGCAAAGACAATGGCAAACTGCTGCTTGCGATTCAAGGGAGGCCCCTCGTAGGTGGTGACGCCACCAAGCGCGATGAGTTGGATGCGCGCTGTTTGTTTGCAAGCAATCGCAGAGATTGCGTGGCCGAGTTCGTGGACGAGCACCGAGACGAAGACGATGACCACCCAAATGAAGATCCCCAAAACGCTTGCGCTATTCATCCAACCGATGAACACGGCCAAGACCCAAAACAAGGGGTGGATCAAAATAGGAATGCGACCTGGGATTTCGATCATCGTTTCCCTTTGATGGCGTCCGCCATAGCGCGCCCCATGTCGGCAGGACTCTTGGTAATTGTCGCGCCGATCTTTTCGAACGCTTTGTACTTTTCTTCGGCAGTCCCTTTCCCGCCGGCAATGATCGCGCCAGCGTGCCCCATCCGTTTACCGGGAGGCGCTGTGGCGCCGGCAATGAAGACGGCCAGCGGTTTTGTCAGGTGTTTACCGGCCCATTCGGCCGCTTCTTCCTCAGCAGAGCCACCGATTTCGCCGATCAACAAGACCGCCTCTGTGTGAGGATCGTCTTGGAAGAGTTTGAGGACGTCGATAAAATTTGTCCCGTTGAGGGGATCTCCGCCAATGCCGACGCAGGTCGATTGGCCCAGGCCCAGCCGGGTTGTTTGCCATACGGCTTCATAGGTGAGAGTGCCGGAGCGAGAGACGATGCCTACCGCGCCTGGTTTGTGGATGTAGCCAGGCATGATTCCAATCTTACATGCGCCAGGTGTGATGAGCCCGGGACAATTGGGGCCGATGAGGCGCGAGTGTTTTGACTCATCCATCACCCGTTTGACTTCGAGCATATCGCGCACCGGCACGCCCTCCGTGATGCACACGATGAGAGGAATTTTTGCTTCTTCGGCCTCTAAAATGGCGTCTTTACAAAAAGGGGCTGGAACAAAGATGAGCGTCGCATCGGGGTGGCTCGCTTGTTTTGCTTCATACACAGTGTCAAATACCGGCACACCGAGCACGTCTTGCCCTCCCTTGCCCGGGGTAACGCCGCCGACGAGGTGTGTGCCGTACGCTTGGCACTGCTCCGCGTGGAACCGCCCTGCTTGTCCTGTGATCCCCTGCACGATGAGCTTTGTCTTTTTACCGATCAAAATGGCCATGGGACTCCTTTGAGAGTTTGACGACAAGCGATGCGGCTTGCCCGAGATCGGATGCTGTTTGGATGTTGAGTTTGCTGTCCCGAAACAAGCGCATCCCCTCTTCGACATTGGTCCCTTCCATCCGGACGACGATCGGTACTGTGATATGGGTCGATATGGCCGCGTGGATCACTCCTTCGGCGAGCGTCTTGCAATTCATGATGCCGCCAAAAATATTGACCAAGATCGCTTTGACATGCGGGTCTGAGAGGATGATTCGAAAACCTTCAGCCACTTTTTCTTTCGACGCACCGCCCCCTACGTCGAGGAAGTTCGCAGGTGTACCGCCTGCAAGTTGAATGATATCCATCGTCGCCATGGCAAGCCCCGCGCCATTGACCATGCAACCGATCGTCCCCTCCATCGCGATATAGGCAAGGTCAAACGCTTTGGCCGCGGCTTCTTGGGGCGAGCTCTGCGTTGGATCGTACATCTTTGCTATATCGGGGTGGCGGTACAAGGCGTTGTCATCGATCGCCAACTTCGCATCCAACACCACAAGCTTGTCTTGCGGCGTCAAGACCAGCGGATTGATCTCGA
The DNA here is from genome assembly GCA_039796655.1 of Chlamydiota bacterium. Classification (GTDB taxonomy): domain Bacteria; phylum Chlamydiota; class Chlamydiia; order Chlamydiales; family SM23-39; genus JBDKJI01. The sequence goes on from JBDKJI010000175.1 coordinate 11,774, forward strand.
GCAGCGACGCGTCTTCTTCGATGAACGCGCGGCATAATGCTTTGGCAAGATGCGTCCCTTGTTTGGCCACCTCGCCACTCCAGCCCATGAACTTGCACAGACGGATGCAATGGTACGAACGCAGCGTCCCATCAAATTCGAATGGAAGTTTTACAATTTTTTCTGGGTGGCTGTGAGCGATCTCTTCGATCTCCATGCCTCCCTCTGGCGACGCCATCAACAAAGGCCTACCCGTTTGTCGATCGATGAGAGCGCCGATGTAATATTCTTTCGCGATGTCAATTGGCTGAGCGATCATCACTTGATGCGCGACGATGCCCGCTTGACCTGTTTGCTCATTGATCATTCGCATCCCGATCAAAGCGCGCGCTTTGTCCACAATTTCGTCGGGGCGTTTGGCAAATTTCACACCGCCCGCTTTCCCACGCCCTCCCGCATGCACCTGGATCTTCAACACCGCCTCTTTGAGATGGAG
>JBDKJI010000176.1:0-4013 GCA_039796655.1 Chlamydiota bacterium
TTGCGCCAACATGGCAAAGAGGCGTTCCTTATGATGTGCGGCAAACGCTACAAAGCCTTGGTCAAGATCCAGACACATTTGATCTTATCATCGAATCACCGAGTCCCACAGACTGGGTCCAATGGCAGCGGGGGCATTTGATTCCGAAACTCAAATGGCAGGCGGAATGGGACGAGCTGTATAAAAATGTTGGATTGGCTGAGGGTTATCGATACATCGGATTGCAGCCAGAGGTGGAGACAAAGTATGGCCTTTGGCGTAGCTGGCCAAAAGAACATGTGCAAGAGCTCATTGATCGTCTTGCCCGTTGGCCACAAATCAGAGTTGTATTGATTGGACAAGAGGCAACGACGTCATTTTTGGGCGCTCACGTCATTGACCTCAGAGGGAAGACGAATCTATACGAGCTTCTTTCGCTAGTCCAACACCGTTTTTCTGATCTCATCGTCCCCGATTCGGGCATTTTATCGATGGTCTACTATCTCGATGTGCAGTTTCCTTTGCGTCTGATTTCTTTATGGGCTGATCCAAGCCAGGGCGTGTTAAAACAAGCAGTAGCTTCACCAAATAGCCAACTTTGCCATGTGCCTCTTGTGGGTGAGCGCCGTAATTTGTCGACAGTCAGCGCGGAAGTCGTGATCGATGCGCTGATACCGAGCGAACCTTTGGCTGTATGTCGCCATGCTCAAATGGTCGCACCCAGGCAAGGGCAGGCAGGTTGTATTATTCTAGCCGGTGGACAGGGAACAAGGTTAGGCCATGAGGGACCTAAAGGGACATTTGTCGTTGCTGGTAAAAGCTTGCTGCAGTGGATTATTGAAAAAGCACCTCCCGACTTCCCCATTGCAGTCATGACTTCGCCGCTCAATCACGCTGTGACAGTGCAGTTTTTAGAAGAGCATCGTTACTTTGGCAGAAACGTGCGCTGCTTTTCGCAAACCATGGGACCTATACTAGATCAAGCCAAGCGCCCTATTCCAGGAGCTCAGGCGCCTGATGGCAATGGAGCGCTATTTCGCTCATTTGAAGCATCGGGGCTCTCTCGTGAGTGGGAGGAAGAAGGGATCACACAAGTTGTAATCGTCCCTGTTGATAACGCCCTTGCCGACCCGTGCGATCTGTTACTGTTGGGATTACAGATAGAAACGGGTGCTGACGCTACGATTAAATGCGTCCCAAGAGAACCGTCTGACACATCGATGGGCGCTTTAAGCGCACGTCTTGGCGCGATCGAAGTGACCGAATACATTGCCATGAACCAGAAGATTCGCTATGTGTACTCATATATTGGGATCATGGCTCTAAAACTGTCCTTCATTAGATCCGTTGCCGGACGCAAGTTGCCAGTGAGATGGGTATGGAAAGCGATCCCTCAGCTCAAGGCAAAATTCGCGTGGAAAGGAGAGCAATTCATTTTTGATGCGCTCATATACGCTGCCAAAGTGGAGGCCCTTTGCGACGACCGGATTGGTTGCTATGCTCCGCTTAAGCGAGCGGATCAAAAAAATGCAGTGGAAGCGAGACTGTCTCAAGGAGAAAAATAATGGCTCGCGTAGCAATGCTTGGTTCGGGTACTTGGGGATTTGCCCTTGCAACGTTACTCGGATCTAACGGCCACACTGTAACAGCGTGGGCGAGAAATCCCATCTTGGTAAAACAGTTACAGACAAGGCGGGAACATCCAAAATTGCCCGGGAATCTGACAGATCCAAATGTCCACTTTGTTTCCGATATCGAACAAGCTCTAGAAAGAGCTGATATCATCATCGAAAGCGTGACCTCTGCCGGCATCAGATCGGTTTTTTCATCGATTGATACAAAAGAGTTGCCTATCGTTGTCACCTCAAAAGGCATCGAGCAAAAGACGGGGCTTCTGCTACCCGAAGTGATCGCTGATATTATTGGAGAGCCGAGATCCAAACGAGTTGGGTGTTTAAGTGGGCCGAGCCATGCCGAAGAAGTGATGCGAAAATTGCCCACCTCTGTTGTCTCATCGGGATATGACATGACTTTTGCTAGCCGGATCATGGAGTTATTCATTACGCCCACATTTCGCGTGTATCCCAACAGTGACATTCACGGCGTATGCTTTGGCGGCGCTATGAAAAACATCATTGCGATTGCTTGCGGTATTTCAGATGGCCTCGGCAGTGGGGATAACGCGAAGGCCGCTCTGATGACAAGGGGGCTTCACGAAATCCGCAAGCTGTGTGTTGTAAAGCAATGCAGGGCCGAGACATTAAACGGGCTTTCCGGCATGGGCGATTTATGCGTTACATGCATGTCAACCCATAGCCGTAACTACCGTTTTGGTCGGCTCATTGCAGAAGGTCTTTCCCCTGAAGGCGCCAGGCAAAAAGTGGGCATGGCGGTTGAAGGCGTTTACTCGTGCGTCTCAGCGCGTGAACTTGGCATAAAATACAACATCCCTGTCCCCATCACTGAAGTCACCTACGATATCATCTACTCTGAACTCGATCCCAGAGAAGCGATGAAGAAATTAATGCAACGGGCGATCAAAGAAGAACACTTATGAGCGATGCCATCGTCACGCCAGAGATGATGCGACGATGGGAGGAGGTAGCTTCTGTTTCGGCCGAAACTTTGATGAAGCAGGCTGGGGCAAGCGTCGCCGAGGTAGCATTGGATTGGATCCGAGCGGAGCTGCTACCGCGATTTGTCACGATTCTGGTTGGCAAGGGCAACAAAGGAGGCGATGCTCTTGTCGCAGCCGCTTTGCTACGCAAAGCAAAAGTGCAAATCGAAGTGATCTACACCGCTCGGTTGCAAGACAGCTCCCTGTTAAATCAGACAATGCGAAGGCGCTACAAGGGAGCTATTCTAAAACGGTGGAGCGAGGCATCAGAAGGGCTCATTATCGACGGCCTTTTGGGTACCGGTTTTCGAGGCAAAGTATCGAGAGAGATTGCTGAGTGGATTGGGCTTGCTAACCAATCGGGCAGGCCGATTTTGAGCATCGACCTACCCTCAGGCGTCGATGGCCTGACGGGCAAGGTGGGTGGCATCGCCATCCATGCCACGCGAACTGTTGCCATTGGAGCGATCAAAATCGGTTGTCTCCTCAGAGAAGGGTGGAACCATACAGGGCGTATTACTGTTGCCCCTTTGACAATCGCGAGCCCCACTGAACCCCTTGCAGGGGCGCCCACGTTCGACGAGCTTGTGGCCATGCTACCGCGGATTCGACGATCGCGTCACAAGTACCAAGCAGGCTATTTGATCGGCCTTGCGGGATCCACACAATACCCCGGAGCGCCCAAGTTAAGTGGTTTGGCCGCTCTGAGGACAGGCTGTGGCATTGTCCGCATTTTTCATACAGGATCCATTGGACAAACGCCCCTCGAGGTAATTTGTGAGCCGTGGGATAAACATCGCTTTACACAAGAAATAGAGCGAGCACAGGCTCTTTTTTTAGGGCCGGGCCTTGGTCGTACAAAACAACACAAACGGTGGCTCAGGCAAATATTACGCCACCTCTCAATCCCAGCTGTGATCGATGCTGATGCTTTGCAACCCGAGTTTACATTCCCGAAAGGGGCCATCCTCACGCCGCATCGAGGCGAGATGCTCAGGCTCCTCGAAATTCAGACAGACACCCTTGAAGAAGACTTCCTTGCAAAAGCTGAAGTTTGGGCTCGCAAACATGACCTCATCGTTGTTTTGAAGGGAGCGCCCACGTGGATTTTCGCGCCGCATAAAACTCCCGTTGTGATTCCGTGGGGCGATCCGGGTATGGCAACAGCGGGAACAGGCGACGTACTCACCGGGATGATCGGGGCTCTTCTTTCGCAAGGGGTGCAGCCTTACCCAGCCGCCGTGCTCGGCGCGTCGCTCCATGCCATTGCTGGTGAATGTGCTGCCTTAGAGTGGGGATCTGCCTCGATGATCGCATCAGATCTCATCGCTCATCTAGGCGATGCTTTCCACGTTTTGAACCAATCGATAAACTGAGCAATGCCCTCTTCGATGGGCACTTCTGGCTGAAACTGCAA
>JBDKJI010000177.1:0-5588 GCA_039796655.1 Chlamydiota bacterium
GATTGCGTCCGATGTTTCGAATCTGGACTGCCATCTTTACCCTCTTGAGCCTAACGGCTTTGGTCTTTGCTTACTCCATGCACGTACGCATCCGGTCGCGCCATGCGGCGCATTATCGAGATCTGGTGCGCGAAAGCGTTGAGCTCAGGGCCCGTAGAGCCTTAGAAAAACACCCTGCGCATCAAATGAGGGACAACGTGCAAAAAGATCTGTGGCTCCCCGAAGATCGACACGCGCGGATTAAAAGCAAGACGTCGATGCTGACCCTCAAACAAAGAAAAGACAAAGTCGAAGCTGTCGAAGAGTTATTGGATATCGAGTGTTGCATCCAAGACAAGGGATTGATGCGACGGGTCGTTGCCGAACAAGGCGTCTACAAATACCCAAGCCACACATTCGATACAGACCACGTTCAGCTTGCCTTCCACCACTGGACAGGTGGCGACATCCCGACGCGCATCACCGATCCTCCCTACCTCACAGGACTTGCTGAAACCATTTCGCTTGCTTTCATGGACCAGACACCTATATTCCACGCCGAAAAGTGGCATGCCGCGCTGGCCTCGACATATCTTTTTTCAGCCGGTGACGCCGACTACAATGGGACAGATTTACACCTTTCCAACGGATTTCAGATCGCCCATCCGATGGGCGATCTGAGTGCGAATAAAGCAACGCTGTGCAACTTTGAAAAAAAAGAACAAGCCCGCTTGTTTTTGGAAGAAGATGTTTGTCTAGACTGTAAGCAAGGGAAAATCCCCGTGACGATCTCTTCGCACAAAGCCGATTCACTTTTATCGCCCGGCTCTTTGTTCTCTCAGATCAATGCCTACGAAATCAATTTCTATGACACTGTCTCCATCCAAGCTCTCGACGACGTATCAGCGCGCGGTGGCAGGGCTCAGTATCGATCCGGCGTCTTATCTTTGTATCCAGCAATCCCTATCACCCACTGCCAACTTGTCCGCGGCGATGACCGCATCGATGCTGAAGAAGTGCGCTTTGATTTGCTGCGCGAAGAGCTCTCGTGCATCCATCCGATCGGACGCTTGCATGAAGTAGGCTCAGAGCCTCTCTTTTTCTCGTGCGATGTGCTATCATGGCACATTAAACAAAGTAGCGTTGCGTTAAAAACGAAGGTGCACATCGAGCAACCCGGCCTCTTTTCACTCAACGCAGACAAAGCCTTACTATTCATGCAAGAACGCTGGCAATGTTCCAATATCGACATCGAAGGCACCGTGCAAATTGCATCGCGCCTGTCCACAAATGCCCCTTGGCGCGCGATCTGCGATCGCGCGCAGTATGAGTTCACATCGCAAACGCTCACCTTGTCGTCCAAAAGCCCACGCAAAGTGCTCTTTGTCCGCGACGGATTTTGTATGAGCGCCCCTGAGATTCGTTTACAAAAGAACCCCCTCACAGGTGATGAAAGAATCGACGTCGACGGCAACGTCCACTTTGCCATTGAAACAAACGATGAGGATGTGATGGAAGAGCTGTTATCGAGGTACTTAAACGAATCATGAGCCTACTCCGCGCTGACACTTTGGTTAAACACTACAACGGCAAAGCCGTTGTTAATGGCCTGAGCTTCCAAGTTGGTATGGGCGAAGTCGTGGGCCTACTCGGCCCGAACGGAGCTGGCAAAACAACGGCTTTCTACATGGCCGTCGGCCTCATTGCCCCCGATTCGGGACGCGTCTTTTTCCGGGGCACTGAAATCACCCACGTGCCGATCCATCAGCGGGCCAAAATGGGCCTCGGCTATCTTGCCCAAGAACCATCGATCTTCCGATCTCTCACAGTCGAAGAGAACCTTTTGTGTATTTTGGAAACATTACCCTTGCCAAAACAAAAGCGTTGGCAGCGCCTCGAGGCACTGCTTAATGAATTGCACTTAGAGCCTCTTAGAAAAAAAAGGGCCAGCACCTTATCGGGTGGAGAACGGCGCCGCCTTGAAATCACAAGAGCCCTCATCACCGAGCCGTCACTACTACTACTCGATGAGCCGTTTGCCAACATCGACCCCTTAGCCGTCGCCGACGTCAAGCACCTGATACGCCACTTGACTAAAAAAGGGATCAGCATCTTGATCACCGATCATAATGCCAGGGAAATCGCCTCGATTGTCGATCGCGGCTACTTGATCCAGGCAGGCAAGGTGCTTCTAGCGGGGACTTTGGATGAGCTGATCGCCTCGCCCCAAGCACGCAGCTCGTACTTCGGGGAAGACTTTCGACTCTAGTAGCGCCATCACATCATCACAAGTAATCAATTCGAGACAATCGCTTCTCTTGCTCCCACCGCAACCGTCCATGTAGCAAGGTCGGCAGGGCAACGCTTTTGTGATCACATGGGCCCTATCATTTTGCCAAGGCCCCCAAGTTATCTCGGAGGTAGAGCCAAATAACACCACAACCCGCGCTCCAAGCGCAGAGGCCATATGAAGCGGCAGTGAATCGACGGTCACAAGGAGGCTCGACGCCGCAATCAGCTCCGTTAAGTCGGATAGAGCCAACTGCCCCGCGAAGGACAACAGAGGTAGATCGCGAGCGATTTCGCTCGCGATGGCCACCTCAACAGGATCAGGGCCCGAAGAGATCACAACGCGGTGCCCCCTCCCCACCAGCGCCTTCACAAGCTCTCGCATGTGGGGCCAACACTTAAAGCGCCACCGCGACGTGGGGTGGATGAGGATAAAGGGTTGACCTTCTAGCCGCCTTTGTATTTTTTGCGCGCTCTTTAGAGCGCGGGCGATAGACACCGGATGCCTTGGCTGCGGGATGGAGAGCCCGAGGCGACGCAATACGTCGAGGTTCCTTTCAACAGTATGGCGTACGCCCGGACAGTGTTTCACCAGATGGGTCAACATTTTTTTTTGTAAACGCCCCTTCGGGACGAACCCAGCGCGAACCTTTGCCCGTGAAACAAACGATAAAAAAACCCCTCGATCTCCTTCAGTGAGGTTGAGTACCAAATCATAATTTTGGCGCCAACACTGAAAAAATAAAGATAGTCCCTTTCGTAAACCTTTAGCCTTCCGGTCCCAGCCAATGATCTCATCGATCCACGGCAGTCCCTCGACAAGAGGCCTTGCCTCTTCATAGACCAATAGACTGATCTTAGCATAAGGTAGAGCCTCTTTGAGATGGCGCAGCAATGGCGTTGTCAACAGCACATCGCCCAGTTGTCTCAGCTTAATCACAAGAATTTTTTTGACCCCGAACAGATCAGGGTAATCGCCATACGACATACGAAAAGTGTACACAGGCGGCTTTTTTTTTGCAGAAGTTCGTGAGATTTATTACCCCTTAATCTACAATGTTGTTGCAATTTCAATAGGAGAAATCATTTCATGGCCCACCAGACCACCACCCAAACCCTTGAGCAAACGCTTGCGATCATTAAGCCCGACGCAGTAGGGCAAAACCAGATCGGAAATATCATTGAATACTACGAAAGAGAAGGCTTAAGCGTGATTGCAGTCAAGATGGTTCACCTCTCAAGCAAACAAGCTGAAGGCTTCTACGCGATCCACAAAGAGCGCCCTTTCTTCAAAGAGCTTGTGGAGTTCATGATCTCAGGTCCTGTTCTTGTGATGGTATTGCAAGGAGATGGCGCCATCGCCCGCAACCGACAAATTATGGGAGCCACCGATCCTTCAAAAGCGGCGCCTGGCACGATCCGCGCTGACTTCGCAACGAGCATCGACCGCAACGCGGTGCACGGATCCGATGGCGCTGCAACAGCCAAAGTGGAAATTGATTTCTTCTTTAAATCAAACGAGATTTTCCCAAGGCAGTAATCCCTACTGAACTTCAGGGATTCAAACAACGCCGAGGGGCTTTCCCCTCGGCGTTGTTGTTTCATGAATCAGCAAGCGCTTGGCGAGCCACTTCCGTTACCGAAGCGGCGCCTGCGACAACCCCGCTGCTCACACGCGATACAAGAGTGCGATTTGTCTGGAAAGAATGAGTTCCAGACTTCCCTTCTTCAACCAAAGCAAACATATTGCGCAAAAACGCTGCCGCTTCACGTCGATGTTGTGGTGGAACATTGCGCAGGGAAAACACCAAACGGGGGGTAGACCGTGGTAAATCGACAAGTAGTGGTAGAGAGGCATTGACAAGTGATGCTGGAGAAAGTCTCATTTTGTCCTCATTTGTGGTTATAAATCGCGAATATTGTAACGACAATGAGATAGCGTGTCTATGCCATAGCAGTTTTTTTAAGAGTTCGTTAATGAACTCTTAAAAAACATCAAACTTGGATGCCTTTTCTCTTTTTAAACTTATCGAGATGCTCGAGTGCTTTGCCTGTGCCGAGGCACACTGCAAGAAGTGGATTGGGCGCGACAAAAACGGGAAGCCCTGTTTCTTTGATGAGCGCTTTGTCGAGTCCTTTCATGAGCGCGCCGCCACCTGCGAGAACCATACCTCGTTCGACGAGATCGGCCGCAAGCTCCGGTGGACACTTTTCAAGCGTCAGCTTCACGCTTTCGATAATCTGCTGGATCGGTTCTGCGAGACACTCGCGAATTTCGACCGAATTGATCCGCTTTGTGATGGGAAGTCCCGCAACCTGATCGCGGCCGCGTACTTCCATTTCAAGTTCGTGATTGCCCAGCGGATAGGCAGAGCCGATTGTAATCTTGATCTCTTCGGCCGTTCTCGGCCCGATCATCAAATTGTAGGTGCGGCGCATGTAGTTCATGATGCAATCATCAAACTCATCCCCCGCGATGCGCAGCGACCTGGATTCGACGATACCGCCGAGCGAAATGATCGCAATCTCCGTTGTACCACCACCGATATCGATGATCATGTTGCCTGAAGGTTCATGCACAGGCATATCGACGCCAATTGCCGCCGCCATGGGTTCTTCGATGAGGATCACCTCTTGCGCCCCTGCGTGAAGAGCCGAGTCTTCTACCGCCCTCTTTTCAACGCCTGTGATCCCCGAGGGCACTGCGATCAAAATGCGCGGGCGAAACAAACTTCTCGTCGGAGTGACCCGCTTGATGAGCGCTTTGAGCATCCCTTCTGCGATTTCAAAATCGGCAATCACGCCATCTTTCATCGGGCGTACCGCGTGAATTTTGCGCGGCGTCTTGCCAAGCATCGCTTTTGCTTTGTGTCCCACTGCCAATACTTCATTTGTCAAGGAATCGACAGCCACCACCGAAGGTTCTGCTAAAACAATCCCCTTACCGCGGACGAAAACGAGTGTATTGGCTGTACCTAAGTCGATGCCGATGTCGGATGAAAAAAGGCCCGACAGACGGTGCGCCCCTTGCAGCGCCCAACGTTGTAAGTCTTTCAGAAGTTGCAATGCTTGTTTCGAATGCGCGGTTGCCATGGATGTTTTCTTCTTAAGTTTGGAGCAATTCGAGGACGTCTTCCCAGGTGAGTTTCTGAATGGCCTCATCATCGCAGCTCACTACTTTCTTGACCAATCCTTTTTTACGCCGTTGCATTTCGACGATTTTCTCTTCAATTGTGTTCAACGTAATGAGCTTGTATGAAGAAACCGACGATTTTTGTCCCATCCGATGCACGCGGTCCGTTGCTTGATTCTCAACGGCC
>JBDKJI010000178.1:0-7913 GCA_039796655.1 Chlamydiota bacterium
TGCCATTCAGGTGGAAGTGGTATTATTAGTCATCCGCTATCGCAGCATGCAAGTTGATCTGAGCGATCGTGAGTCGTTTACAGACAAGACCGATGATGGTTTTGTCGAAGAATATATTCACTGCCTGGCGGAGCAGATCTTCGGGAGAGCCCCCTGAAGCCCTTGTCCTGGACAGACGGATCACGTTTTGGGCAATTTGTGATATTTGTTGTGCGCACGCTCCTAGGATGACCCATAAGCCAGAGTTCAGAAGTGCTGCGGCAGAGCCCATTAAAATAAATGGGATGTTCATCAAGGCAAAGATAGCTGCAGCAATCATTACGATGGTTGCCGCTCGCTTCACGATTTCGGCGGTGTTTACCGTCGCTCTTCGCACATTTGTATAGGGAGAGGTTGCATTGAGAATCAATGCTGTGGTGATGGACATCATAGTTTATTTTTCCTTATGTCTTGATTCCAAGAGCAAAGGAATCTATTGGAATCAAAAAAACAATGCAAGAAAAAAACTATAATCCTTGCTCGAAGTCTTGCAAGATGAGTTCTTTGAGCCGGTCGGGGGAGTGCTCTTCGATATTGAGCCAGCGGAAGAGAGGTTCTTTACGAAACCAGGTGAACTGCCGCTTGGCAAATTGGCGCGTCGCCCGTTTAAAGTGAGTGACAAATGTGATGTAATTGTCATCGGTTTGATCGCTATCGAGAAAGGCAAGCGCCTGCCGATAGCCGATCGCTTGGGAGGCAGAACCATTGCCTCGAAGTCCTTTCGTCTCGAGCTCTTTGACTTCATCTAAAAAACCTTTTCGGATCATCTCGTCGCACCGAGAGTCGATCCGTGCGTAGAGCCGCTCTCGAGGGTAATACAAGAACCAGCATCGATAGTCGTAGAGACTTTCTTCGGGCTCTTTTGCTTTTTGAAAATGGCTGACGGGTAGTTCTGATAAGGCAATGATCTCGAGGGCGCGGATAATTTTGTGCCGATCGCGCGTCGATAGGGTAGAGGCGTACTCAGGGTCTAGCTGCTGCAACCTTTGGTAGAGCGCCTCAGGTCCCATGTCGTGCATTTGTTTTTCAAGTTGCTTGCGGACGTCGGGGTCAGATGGTGGACCTGCGGGAGCACCATAGAGCAGGGTGTGAATATAAAAACCTGACCCGCCGACGACAATCGGGACATTATCTCTGAGGACAATCGATCGCAAAGACTCTTGAGTGCGACCGTAAAATTCTGCTACGTTGAACGACTCATGTAGATCGCACACATCGATCATGTGGTGGGCGATGAGAAGGCGCTGTTCGGGGGTGGGTTTGGCTGTTCCGATATCCATGCCGCGATAGACTTGCATCGAGTCGGCAGAGATCACCTCGCCGCCTACGACTTGACTTAGCGCAATGGACAATTCCGTTTTGCCAGATGCGGTGGGTCCCGCGATGACAAGAACTCGTTTTTTACGCCGCCCTGTTTTTGTGGCTTCAAGAAGGGGATTAAGGGTAGGAGCCAGCGAGTGCATGGAAAATCACCAATCAAAGGCGGAACTGCAGAGCCTCTTTTTCATTCGGCACAATATAGAGGAGTTTATCGAAACCCGCCATCTTGATCACCTCTTCGGCTTCAACGCTGAGAGAAAATAGCAGCAAGTACCCTTCTTTTGCTTTGAGTCGTTTGGCTGCAGATAAAATGACGCGCAAGCCTGCCGAGCTTAAATAATCGATCTTCGCAAAATCGATGAGCAATTGTTGATGCCCCTCGTTGAGTAAAGACTCTATTTTCTTGCCGAGGGTAGGGCAGTTGCCCGCATCCATACGCCCTTCAAGACGAAGTACGACGCGATTTTCAATTTGCTCAAGGTGAATATGTAATCCAGGTCTCATGCCATCTGTCTCGGTTCATCTCTTGTTTCTTGGATAATTTCAAGATGGACTCGCCGTCCCATGCGCGCTCCAATCGTCATCGCAAGCGTTCTTAACGATCGGATGATATTGCCCTTGCGTCCTACCACCTTGCCGATATCTGCTGGGGCTACCCGGATTTCGAGCAAAAGCCGCCTTTCGTCTTCTACCGTTCGAATATCGACCTGATCAGGCTCATTGACCATGTTTTTCACTAAATAAGCTATGAATTCGTCCACTAAGAACTCCTCTTGTGTTGCCACCCATGATCCACGAACCGGATATTCCACGCAACTATTTGCCCCATAGAAAAACACCCTTTTTTAGTAGAGGCGGGTTGTACAAAAAACTCACTTACTGTAAACTCGTTAGGTACTTTTTACCTGAAGGATCTCATGACTGCCCCAGCACCAGAATCTTCCCCAGAAACAGCCGTTTCCAGGGACAGCCAGCCCCAAGAAACATGGAGCTCGGCTTTTAAAGAATTTAATACGAAACTCGAGACATTACCCACCTCAGAAGAGAAAATTGACTGCGGACTGCATTTTATGCGCTCTGCAATTTCCCAAGAGGGGAGCCCCCGCTTCCGTGAATTTTGGGAGTCCAGACGCCTTGTGTTGCCCCTTTTTAGAGGTAACATCAATCCGGCAATCCGTTCCAGGTTATGGAACGATTTTGTCGAGTTGACTGTCGAAGCGCGGCGATTAAAGGAAATTCTTGAAGAGCAAAGTGCTTTTGCAATTGAGCAAATCGATCTTGCGATCCAGGCAATTGAGACTGATCTGCAGAAATTCGATGAACTCTTAGCGCAAAGCGGGGTTGTTTCGGAACTCGAGTCATCGAGGGTCATTGCTGAGAAGGCAGAAGAGTACAACAAGCTTCAAATGGAGCTGAATCTACTCAACGCGCTGGCAAGCCGGTTGAATAGCTTACGCCGCGAAGTGATTCGCACCGAGATGAGAATTCGCTTCAAGACAAAATTTTTCAAAAAGCTCTCTGAACTCGGCGATCAGATTTTTCCCAAAAGAAAAGAGTTGCTTGACAAGGTAAGCTCAGCTTTTGAAAGCGATGTGTCGGGATTTGTCCAGACTTATTTTGGTCCGAACAAAGAGACAAGCGTCCCTTACTATGTCTTGCGCGATGAGATTAAAGCGCTGCAGGGTATGGCGAAGGTGCTCACGTTGAGCAGCTCTGCGTTTTCAAAAACGCGCTTGCAACTCAGCGAGTGCTGGGATTTGCTCCGCGAAGAAGAGAAAGAGTATAAGAAAGTTCAGTTTGAAAAGCGGCAAGCATCTTCTGAACAGCGGATTGCCTTGCAAGCGCAGATCGATGCGTTAAAAGCAAAGTCAGCAGAGCTCGATCTACGCGCCTTGGATCGCGAGATTGACGACATTGTCAGAGAGATGCGTTCGATTCCGATGGACCGTGATGATGTCCGCTTCCTCAGGGATGAGTTGGCAGGACTCAGAGCGCCCCATTTGAGCGCACAAGAGACACGTGCAAAAGAGCTCGAAGAAGCAGAAAGAGAAAAGCTGCGCGTCAAGCGAGAGCAGGTGCAAAAGTTGAAAGATGCAATTGCCACTTTGATGCAAAAAGCGCCTGAGCTGAGCGTCGAAGATTTGTCGGAGCAATACGCGGCTTTACTGCGCGACATGGGCCAGCTCGGTCTGTCGAAGATTGAAAAGCAACAATTTGAACGGTCGATGCGCCCCATCAAAGACGCCATTGCTGACAAGAAGGAGCACACGCTTCTGAACCTCAGCGACGATGACCGCAAGACGCTTGATAATCTCCGTTCGGTGTTGCAGCAGCGCAAAGAGCGGCGCCAGGAAGTCAAAGAGCATGTCGAAGCGCTTCGCAAATCGCTCGGCGCATCGAACCTCGATTTCGAAAAGGCGATGCACACGCAAGAGCTGCTCGAGCAAGAGCGCGAACGCCTCGATAAGGCGAACGCTGCCATCGAGGAGATCGAAGAGAAGATCGACGAGCTCGAAGGACAGTAGTCGTTAATGAAAAATGGATTAATTGCAGACAGGTAACCCACTAGTTTGACTAGTGGACTCCCAAGGCTTGGCCCTCGGATTCAGTGTTTCGTGTCCGAGCCCGTGCCCGCGTGGGTGCCCGAACCTAAAGATAAGCGAGAGGGGATGTTTTTCGCTAAAGAGAAGCTCTCGCTGCCCTAAAACCGGGCGGGCGGGCACGCGCGCGGGCTCGGGCGCGATATGGCAGCCCCCGGGGCTGCTCCTAACCTATCAAGCTCCCCGCTTTGCGGGGACGTTATGACTTATCTTGCACATCATGCCGGCGTTTCGCCGTCCTTGCCTATCCTGTTTTCCTTTCGATAAATAGTATAACGTTGCTTGACAAGCTAAAGAAATTTGTGCGACCCTCTCCCTCGCCTTGTATGTGGGGGTCGCTATGGAATCTCGCACTGAAATCAAAAGCCGAGCCGTCAAGCCATCTCGGCTCTACGGTGGATCTAACCAGCCAAAATACTCTGCCCAATTTGCGACGCACGTTTGCACAATGGGCACTTTCGCTTCGTTTTTAGCGCCGGAGGTGATCGACCATTTGCGCCTCGTCATTGAGGGGCGAAGAGCGCTTGATCCTAAATATGCCGACGACATTGCCGAAGGACTCTTGACGTGGGCAATGCAGCGGGGCGCGACTCACTACACCCACTGGTTCCAACCTCTCACGGGCGCTGCCGCTGAAAAACACGATGCGTTTTTAACTCTCAGCTCGAAGGGAGCCGCAATCGAGAAGTTTAAGGGCAGTGAACTGCTTAGAGGAGAGCCTGATGCTTCATCATTCCCCTCAGGTGGTCTTAGAACGACGCATAGCGCGCGCGGCTATACCGTGTGGGACCCGATGTCCCCACCGTTTCTCTGGGAAGGGGCGCAAGGGTTGACCCTCTGTTTGCCGTCTCTTTTCTTTTCGTGGACGAAGGAGGCACTCGACTATAAAATTCCGCTACTGCGCTCAGATCAAAAAATCGAAGCCGTAGGCCTGCGCCTAGCTAAGTTTTTTGGCGTGCCGGCCAAGGCGATTTTCTCGACGCTAGGGGCTGAACAAGAGTACTTTTTGATCGAGAGATCGCTCTATTCGATGAGGCCCGACCTGATGCTAGCGGGGCGCACAGTCTTCGGTGCCAAGCCTGCCAAAGGACAAGAGCTCGAAGACCACTATTTTGGCGCCATCTCTGAAAGGGTACTTGCGTTCATGCGCGACTTTGAAGAGCATGCCATTCGTCTCGGCATTCCGTTGAAGACGCGCCATAACGAAGTGGCTCCCGCGCAGCATGAGACTGCCCCGATCTTTGAGAAGGCATCCCTTGCCATCGACCACAATCTGATGCTCATGGAGATCATGCGACAGACGGCAGTGCGGCACGATCTTGCCTGTCTTCTGCATGAAAAACCGTTTCAGGGAATCAATGGTTCAGGCAAGCACTGCAATTGGTCACTTGCGACAGATACAGGACTCAATCTCCTCGATCCGAAGGGCAACAAGCTTCTTTTCTTAACTCTGCTCACAGCTGTCGTTGCCGCAGTGCATGAGCACGCGGCTATGCTGCGCTCCAGTATTGCGTCAGCGGGCAATGACCACCGTCTCGGTGGGTCGGAAGCGCCGCCGACCATCATCTCGATTTATCTGGGTGCAGCGCTTGAGGGGATTGTCGACGATTTGATCCGGGGCAAATTTGCGACGGAACCCAAAGCGAACGATCCAATCGATCTTTGCTTATCTCACATGCCGCCCCACGAAGCTGATCTCTCGGATCGAAACCGCACCTCGTTCTTTGCTTTCACCGGCAATAAGTTTGAGTTCCGCGCCGTCGGTAGCGCCCAACATCCCGCTTTGCCGATCACCGTGATCAACGCGATTGTCGCAGATCGATTGGCTTTGATCCTAGATGAGTTGGCAAGAGACACTCCCGATGGGACTCCGCCCAAGCCCGATGTCGTATACCGCATTTTGCAGCAACATTTAAAACCATCGGTCGGTGTTGTGTTTGGCGGCAACGGTTACACAATGGAGTGGGAAGAAGAGGCAAAACGGCGCAAGCTGCCTAATATTCGGCATAGTGTCGAAGCGTTTCACGCCTTCCAAACGCCAAGCTCAATCAGAGCCTTCGAACATATCCTCAATGAAAAAGAGATCGCAAGCCGTGTTGAGATCGCAGAAGAGCGCTACGCGAAAACGTTGCAGATTGAGATCAATTTGATGATCGATCTGTGCCGCACACGCATTCTCCCTGCTGCGCTCGATGATCAAAAGACAAGAGCTGGGGCGCTCGAGCGCTTGTCGTATGGCAAAATTAAGCCTGACGAGCGCATCGTCCGCGACGTTGAGACATTGCAGGGGGTCATTGGTGATGCCATTGAGGCGATTGATGCGTTGGCCTTGGTTCGAGAGCAGGTGGCAGGGATGGGATTTGAAGCGAAGGCAAAGATCCTGGGCGATTTAGGTAGAACTAAGATGCAACGAGCTAGAGAGATCGTCGATCGCCTCGAGGCGATCGTCGATGCAGGGAAATGGCCACTACCCAAATATGAGGAGATGCTCTTTTGGTCCTAAAAAAACAGGTGGGCTTTTTTGGGGGCACCTTTGATCCCATTCACTTTGGGCACATCAATCTCGCCCTTGAGATGGTAGAACTCTGTGGGCTTGACGAGGTGCTCTTTTGTCCCGCCTTTTGCTCGCCGTTCAAAATGGCGACGCCGCCTATTGCAGAGGCTAAAGATCGTCTTGAGATGGTACGGCTGGGGATTGAAGGTGTGCCTCGTTGCAAGGTGAGTGCGATCGAAGTAGAAAGGCAAGGCCCCTCGTTCACGATTGATACGATCCGCGCTTTATACCGCGAGGATCCAAAAGTCCAGTATCGCCTCATTTTAGGTGAAGAGGCGATGCATGATTTAGACCATTGGAAAGAGGCCCAAGAGCTCCTCCGGCTGGCTCCCCCGATTTTCGGCGCTCGGCGCTCTGCGAGCGCCGAACGCAATCATCGCGTTACGGCAATACGGCGCATCGATATTTCGAGCACTGATATCCGCACAAGAATCAGCCTGGGCCTCTATTGCGGCCATCTTGTGCCAGAGCAGGTGCTTGCATATATCGCTGAAAAACATTTATATACCCAGAGGGATTGAAAAATTGGGAAACGGGCAAGAAGGCGTCTTCAGATTCTCGATCTGGAGCGAGCGGCCGTGCTCTAGAGCGAACGGCCGCAAGTGAAGACGAGAAATCTGAAGAAAAGCCGACGCCGCTAGGGAACCAATTTTTCAATCACGAGGGGTATACAGGCAACAGTGAATCATCACGCTTTTTTGAGCCGTATCGCGCAGATCATCTATGACAAAAAAGGCATGAACATCTTGGCTCTCGACGTTCAGGGGGTCTCTTCGATCACCGATTACTTAATCATTGCAGAAGGGCTTGCCGATCGCCATGTGACGTCGATTGCCCGCGCTATCATCGATGAGATTGAGAAAAACAAGGGCCCCATGTTGAGACACGCGGAAGGGGTCAAAACGGGCGATTGGGCCGTTTTAGACTACGGGTTTGTGATGATCCACTTATTTCGCCCCGGCGTGCGACATAAGTACGCGATTGAAAGACTTTGGTCGAAAGGGGAAATTGTGGACCTATTGATTGAAGTAGCTCCATCTTAATAACTTACGCATGTATTTCTGCTCTGGTTTTCAAAACAGGCTTAAAGTATACTGGTCGACATGTCGAAGAAAAGGATTGTCGTAACAGGGATGGGCGTCGTCTCGTGTTTTGGGACCGATGTAGATCAATATTACCAGGCCCTTCTTGAAGGGCGAAGCGGAATTCGGCCGATCACGGCGTTTAATCCAGACGATTATCCAACGCGGTTTGCAGGTCAGGTAAGGCCCTTTGAAGTGGGCGATCTGATGGACAAAAAGCAGGAGCGGCGCGTCGATCCGTTCATCCGCTATGCGATGGTGGCGGGGAAAAAGGCGCTCTTGCACGGTGGCCTTGATTTAGCCCATCTCGATTGCCTG
>JBDKJI010000179.1:0-3731 GCA_039796655.1 Chlamydiota bacterium
TTTGCCTTATCCAGTTTCCTTTTTGCGCAACAGGCGCTAGCATCGTCTTGATTGTCAAATCGACGAGAGTGGCGATGTGTTTTTCGAATGTGTTTCGCACATCTAGTGGCAGAGCGTCATATCGACGCACGTTGGAAAAGATTAAATGGCGATCACGTAAGATCTTTTCTCGTACGATTTGGGCTGTGTCGTAGCTTGGTGCAGCAGGAGATTGTGGGGCCGGTACAGCGACAGTTCTTGCGGGCAGCGCACCTTGGGCAGGGTCTGCGCTACTGGCTCGGGTGCCGTCGACGACTTGGACGCGCGCGCTTGAGTCTCGCATCCTAGCTTGAGCAGCCAGAAAAGCGGTTTTTTCGATTTCCAAAGCGAGGACACGATCTTCCGCTTGCCTAAGTTTTGTGGTGATTGCAGCATGCTCGCTTTCATAAGACGCTAGGGTCGCTTTCAAGACGTCTGTATCTTCGCTACCGCTGCTACCTGTACCTGAGGCGGTCTGTGCGAGTTCCGTCTCAAGGCGTTCGATGCGTGCGGTTGCCTCGCGTTGTTCTCTTTGCAATGTTGCGATTGTGTTTTGATGGCGGGATACTACTTCGCTATTTTGGTCTCTGAGGAGGGCAACTTCTTCTGAAGCCTGTGTTAAAAGCTCTTTTGCGCGATCTCTTTGTGCTTCTGCTTCCCCTTTTTCTCTGCTTAATCTCTCAAACCGATCACGGATCTGACCCACGGAAGCTGTGACACGCGCTCTTTCTGCCTCGAGAGTAGCTTGGGTCTGGGCAACTTCTTCTGAAGCCTGTGCTGAAAGCTCTTCTGCGCGATCTCTTTGTGCTTCTGCTTCCCCTTTTTCTCTGCTTAATCTCTCAAACCGATCACGGATCTGACCCACGGAAGCTGTGACACGCGCTCTTTCTGCCTCAAGAGTGGCTTGGGTTTGGGCTAATTCAGCGCGGGCTGCGTCTAATTCAACTTCTAGTTCCCGAACCCTTGGATGATTTTCTTGCTGATGATCTGCAGAGCGTTCTACGTGGACCCTCGCCGGTGTAGTGGGCGGGCGGGTTCTTCGGTAAAATGGCAAAATGGCCAAAAAGACCATCGAAAGGCTACTTCCAACCCGTCGAACAAGGCGCATGAGCGCTGATTCACGGGCAGGGTATGCTGTAGCGACAGGTCTTTCGTTGTGAAGAGGTTGATTATTAGTTGATGCCATTTTTATTAAAAAGTTAAATAAACGAAGTTAATTATACTAAATATATTTTTTCATGTAAATAATTAAAATCAGTTTATTAAAATAAAAATTTTATTTATATAATTACAGACAGGTAAACCACTAGTTTGACTAGTGGACTCCCAAGGCTTGGCCCTCGGATTTAGTGTTTCGTGTCCGAGCCCGTGCCCGCGTGCGCGCCCGAACCTAAAGATAAGTGAGAGAGGGGATGTTTTGCGCTAAAGAGAAGCCCTCGCTGCCCCAAGACCGGGCGGGCGGGCACGCACGCGGGCTCGGGCGCGATATGGCAGCCCTCGGGGCTGCTCCTAACCTATTAAGCTCCCCGCTTTGCGGGGGCATTATGACATACTACTTCTATCTTAAGCGGTATACGATCCGCCATGCAGGTGGAAGGGCTATAGATCTTTTGGATTGCTCAAAACCAGCTTTTGAGTGATGAGATGTATATGAATCAAGAACATCGAGGGATGTGGTATGGCCTGGCTGCAGCGATCACCAATACGGTATTGGTGATCTTGATCCGTTTGTCGATCGAGGTGCCCACCTCGACGATGGTATTTTTCCGTTTTTTTATCTCTCTTTGCTGTCTCCTTATGATAGCGAGACGGCGGATCGTGATTCAGAGGGCTCATTTTCCGAAACACTTGACGAGGGGCGTATCGGGATTTATCGCCATGTATTGCTTTTTCTACGCAGTGAAAGAGCTGCCTGTTGTGAACGCTGTAACGTTGACCAATACATCGCCTTTATTCATTCCGCTTTTGACTTTAGTATGGCTGAAGCTGCTTGTTTCAAAATGGCGTTTTATTGCCGCAGCCATAGGTTTTGCTGGCGTGTTGTGTATCTTAAGACCTGATCCGAGTAGGTTTTTTGAGATGGCTAGTATTGTTGGGTTGGCAACTGGGTTTTTGGCAGCGATTGCTTTCATCGGTATTAAACAATTGACCAAAGTGGAAAACACCGAAACGATTCTCTTTTACTACTTCATCATCGCTACCATCGGATCGCTCCCTTTGATGTTAATCACGTGGGAACCTGTTCATGACGTTGTGCTCTGGGGCTATATGCTCGCCATTGGAGCTCTGGCCGCTTTGTACCAGTATTTGCTTACGTTATCGATGACACATGCGCCTACGTCAAAGGCGAGTATGCTCACGTATTTGGTAGTACTCTTTAGCGGTCTTGCGGGGTGGTGGATTTGGGGTGAGGTGCCAGACGAGTGGGTTGTTGTGGGCAGTGCACTGACTGTGGCGGGGAGCGCGCTTGCCTTGATTGACAAAACACCTCCCCGAAAAATACATTTCTAGTGTGCTTAGCAAACGGCGATGGCTTGCGGCACCGGAGGAACAAACCGGACGCTCGTATCGAACTCTTCTGCGTCAGCCGGGAGGCTCTGCATCAACTTGTCGAGATCGATCTCCATAGAGCTGTGGATTCTCAATACGGTTCTTCCTTCGTAGTACCGAATGTTGATGTCGACTTCCGATTGTCTAAGCGCGTCAGAAACAGCACGAAACAGTTGCTGTACCTCCGGCGGTTGCTCGTCAAGTAGTTCTACCATGCGTCCAAACCACTCAGATACGGCACATGTCTCTTCTTCACAGCACTCGCCGTTCCAATCGTTATATACTGGGTTAATTTCCATGAGATTTCCTCCTCAAAGGTTAAAAAGGAGGCAAGAGACTACGAAATTTTTTCATTTTCCGTCAATTGGTGCATTGCGTCGAGGAGTGGCTCTAACCCGACGCTCTCTTGGGCAGAGATGATAAAGAGTTCAGATTGAGAAAACGGGTATTTTCGGATGAATGCATCGGCAAGAGGTTGAGCTTCCTCTTGGTCGATTTTATTGAGGGCGACGAGAAACGGTTTGTCTAGCAATGTGGGATCATAAGCCGCGAGCTCGCGGCGAAGCATCAGAAACTCTTCGAAGGGGTCTCGCTCTTGGTAAGGGGCCAACTCCACGACATACACAAGGACGCTTGTGCGTTCGATATGTTTTAAGAACGCAAGGCCTAAGCCTTTGTCTTGAGAGGCTTGATCGATGATGCCGGGAATGTCGGCGATCAGTTTTTTCGAGCCGTCGTCGCACTTAAGAATGCCGATATTCGGCTCCAATGTGGTGAAGGGATAGGGAGCAATTTTCACTGCGCGTCTAGCAAGTTTGGAGATGAGGGTCGATTTGCCGGCGTTCGGCATACCGACAAGGCCAATGTCGGCAATCAGTTTCAGTTCAAGTTCAATTTCGCACGCTTCTCCCTCCTCGCCCGGAGTACAGACGAAGGGCGCTTGGTGAGTTGCTGTCTTGAAGCGGCTATTGCCCTTGCCCCCTTTGCCTCCTTTACAAATCTGCCAGGTGTCGCCTTCAGCCATGAAGTCGTAGAGGACTGCGCCTGTAAGGGCATCTTTGACGAGCGTGCCGAGGGGTACTTTCAAAAAGAGATCGGTCCCGTTTTTCCCTTTGCAGTTGTTCCCCATGCCGTTACCACCATTGTGCGCTTTGACAAGCTTT
>JBDKJI010000180.1:0-10982 GCA_039796655.1 Chlamydiota bacterium
TTATCGTCGCTGAAATGGGCCAGCAATCTCAATTCGATCTGAGAATAATCGGCACCCACAAATCGATACTCTCTTTCTTGCGGCTTGAAGCACGATCGGATCTGTCCTCCAATTTGGGAACGCACGGGGATATTTTGTAGGTTGGGATCTTGGCTCGACAATCGACCCGTTGCGGCAACTGATTGGTTGAACGTGCAGTGGATGCGGTTTGTTTTGGGGTGAACGGTCTGTGGTAAAGCTTCAATATAGGTCGACTTGAGCTTTTCAAGCGTTCGGTATTCTAAAATCGATGCAACAACCGGATTGTCCTCTGCAAGAGCCTCCAACACATCAGCGCTTGTCGCAAACTCTGTTTTCGCATGCCCCGGTTTTTTCAAGCCCAGTTCAGTGAATAACACATGGCTGAGCTGTTTGGGAGAACCCAAGTTGAACTCATGGCCCACCTCTTTGAAGATCGCCTTTTCCAAAACGCCAATTTCTTTCGTGACTAAATGACCGATCTCTTTCAGCTCATCGACATCCAAATAAATACCCCTTCGCTCCATCTTCGCCAAAATGGGCAGCAACGGCATTTCGATATCATAAAAGACCGGTTCCAACTTCTTAGTCGACAGCTCTTCAGTAAAATACTCCTTCAACCGCGCCGTATAATCGATATCTTCGCAGCAATACTCTTTTACCTTGGCGATCTCCACTGCCAACATCGTTACGGCAGTTTTCCCCTTACCAAGCAGCGATTCGATCGGGATCTTCACCTTTTTAAATTTCTCTAAAGCAAGCTCATCGAGGTTATGACGCCGATTCTGCGGATCGATCAGATAAGAGGCGAGCAAAGTGTCAAATGCGATATGCCTTAGATCGATCCCTTCGTTTTGCAGCACATGCCAATCGTACTTTAGATTATGACCAAAAAACTTCGCCTTTGTCTTAGCAAAAAAAGCGCTGAGCCACTCGATCACAAAAGGTCGCCCAAGATTGCCATTGGTCGGAACGTACCACGCCTCCCCTTCCACAAAGGCAAATCCAATACCGACAAGCTGAGCTTCCATCACAGATCCACCTGTCGTCTCTGTATCGATACCAATTTCACTAGCGTCTTTCAAACGCGAGGCGAGCTTTTCTAACTCAAGCTGAGTGTCGACGAGATGGTACAGGTGTTGATCTGTCGTGGCACGCACCTTGTTTTGCTTGCCTTCATCAACAGATCCCGTTTCGCGCAGCAAAGAAGTGAACTTCATCGTATGGTAGAAGTGGGCCAAGGCGTCTTGGTTCCCTTCAGAAATCGCGTAGAAAGAAATGTCTCGAGGGATCTCGACATGACAATCGAGAGTCGCAAGCTCTCGACTCATTAAAGCATCGGCTTTATGCGTACGGATCGTCTGCTGTTTCTTCTCTCCTGGGACTTTTTCCGGGTGCGCCAAAATGGCGTCGAGTGAGCCAAATTCATGCAGCAACGCAGCGGCTGTTTTGGGGCCAAATCCAGGAAGACCCGGAATATTATCGGAGCTATCGCCCATAATCGCGAGTAAGTCGAGCATTTGATCAGGACGGACGCCGAATTGTTCTTGGACTGCTTTTGCATCGATTTTGGCGTAATCCTTTGCTGGATGGAGTAAAAAAATATCATCATCGACAAGCTGCATCAAATCTTTATCACTAGTGCAAAGATACGCCTTACCGCCTCTTTTCTTAGCCCACACAGCGACTGCCGCCATTGTATCATCTGCTTCGACGCCGCTAACCGATAACACAGAAATCCCCTTAAGTTTACAAAACTCGGCCGCCCACTCAAACTGAGGAAACAAGTCTTCAGGCGCCCCTTTTCTATGCATCTTGTATTCAGCATAGACCGATTGCCTTGATTTCTTGTTGTCGGGGCCGTCAAATACGCAAACCATATGAGTAGGAGAAAAGGTCTTGATCAGCTTTTGGGTCGATCGGATGAAACCGTATACCGCGCTTGTCGAGGCTCCTGCATCATTCGTCATAGGCCCAATGGCGTAGTATGAGCGAAAGAGCAAGTTCACCGCGTCGATGATATAAATATCTTTCATGGGGCATACAAATACGCGCAAGGCGCGTTGATCAACGGAAGCCCGATATCTAGGGAATGCTCAATTTTTCCTGACACAAGTGGCGATTTCCCTGCGATCAGATCAGAAAATACGTCTTTACGCATCTCGAGCTCAACTACCTGATAAGGCTTGGTTGGATCGACCCCCGCGGCCTCCAATAAGCCTTTCAACGCATCATTTCGCGTCGCCATCGCCTGATCGATATAGCCGATCTCCTCTGCTTTTTTGCAGTCGAAGATTTGCGCTCCATATTCGTTGACTAATTTCTGTCGATCAACACGGGGTCTGCCCTGCGCGACAATGTCAACAAACTGCTGATACATGAAACTGGTGCAGGCAATCAGCGATGCATCTTCGCCTGGCTTCCATGGACGTGTCGGATTCATCATGTCCTTGTCAATGCCTTGTGTCAAAGTACGGGCTTGAATGCCTACCTTTTGCAAAAGATCGGATACATTGAAAAAAGGACCTATCACCACGCCGACTGATCCGATAATACTCGAGGAACTCGCGTACAAGCGATCGGCGGCGGAGGCAATATACATCCCCCCCGACGCACAAAGGCCATCGACATACCCGTATACGGGAACTTCGTACCTCGCTTTGTAGGCCAGCAATAAACGATATATATCGTCCGTATCGACGACGGTACCACCAGGAGTATTAATATGGAGCAAAATGCCCTTCACTCGATCCCGGCTAAGCAAGTGATCTCTTGAGTCGAGGAGAATATTTTCGATCAGTTCGCCATCGAGTTTTTGAGGCCCACCAATCACACCATGGATCGGTATCTGCAAGATTGCGGGGGCTGTTAGCGCCACAATATCCCTTTTGCCATCGGCATCGGGCAATATGTGCATCAACGTCTTTTCGGGGATCAAAGAAGAAGGCGCCATCGCGGAATATACGAACATGCAAAGAAACAGGGCGATCATGACGCCCCACACCGCAAAGAAAAAGCGGCAAAACGCTCTTAGTCCAGACACAAAGATGGACTCACGGGCGATTTCCATATTACCTCAAGCATCTCGATATTGTGGATGATACCTGGAATAGTTCGAGGAATGCAAGCCATCCCATGGCAATGAACGAAAGAAAAACAAATGAGGGGATTGCCATGTGGCACACAAGACCCATCAGCACGATGAATTGGAGCGCGGTCGTTACCTTGCCCCATCGGATGGATCGAAATACAACATTCTTCCACTTCCCCGTGATGAGCAAAATTAAACCGTAAAGGCACAAAAATAAATCGCGTGACAACATCGCCACCATCTCCCACGACTCCAGTCGGTACTCTGCAAACAAAACCCCCAGTCCAAAATAGACAAAAAATTTGTCCATGAGAGGATCTAAAACAGCGCCAAACTGACTCGTTGAACGAAATCGGCGGGCCAAATAGCCATCGACACTGTCAGTCAGCATCGCAAGGCAAATCGCGATCAAACGCACATAAACATTGGATTCAAGAAATAACAGAGCCAGAGGCGCCCGAACAAAAGAGAGGCCGTTTGAAACAGTCAGCATGAACGTGAGTTATACCAAATTGTTGACATTTATGCAGGCTCCTTCGCGAGCACTGGCTGTTTTGTACCTGGATCATCTGAGATATGAACTTGTCCTTGCTCAGCCGAGAGAGCATCAAACTGCTTGCCCAAGGAAACGACAGCTAAAATCCAAAGAAGCACAACACCGAGGAAAATGACTCCGACAATCGGCGTACTTGCCGCGACCGAAGTAAAAAACAGAAGAAGGCCCTGGTGGATTACAGAACCGCCTGACTTACCTAATCTCGAACCAACGCCATCAATCGCCGCTTTGCCTTTCAAGCGCGACTCGGGACTGAGCGGGATAAAGGTCATCTCTTTGGTCGCATCAAAGAGAGTGTATTTAGAAGCTCTACTCAAACAGTTTTGCACAGCACCAAGCCAAACGCTGAGCATTAAAGGCGTCGAGCCCAAAAAGGCAGCCACCCATGTCAATTCCGAGTGTTGAAACAAGACAAAAGCAAAAAATGCAATCCCCGTCGTCAGCGTTACAATCGGAGGTATCAGAGCCCCAAAGGTCCAAGAAAATCTTCGAATCACATTGCCTGTGATAAAAATAGCGGCAACAGTCGCAATGATTCCCATCTGAGTCATCACTTCGCCCATGTACACATTGTACTCACTTGAGTTGGGATATAGCTCTTTAATCTGGTTTTTCCACACAACCTCGATCAAATTAATCGCAATGTTGTACGTCAAAACAATCAGAGCTATGCAAATGAGATATTTCGATTTAGCAAGATAGGCAAAATTCTTACGCATCGACATCTGTACTTTTTCGCGCTTCTCCACTTGAAACATTTCTTTCGCTGTTTCATCGGGCTGGATCACCCGCGTATTCAACCATCGAAATACTGCGATCGTCAACAACCCTGAGAGGATGATCGCGCAATTTAAAAATAAAACCGACTGATCCCAAGACGTTTTTCCGTAGGGAAGCCATTTGAGAAAGATATCGCCTGAAAAATAAATGGCCGCCTGACCCGAGAGAATCCCTCCAATATTGGCACCGATCGTGAGAAGGCCGTAATAGCGACGCGCCTCATCAACATGGGTCACCTCATTGACGAACCCCCAAAAGAGTACTGATAAAATTGCCGTACCCCACAGTTCGCTCATCACATAGAACAGGGTAAAGGTCCAATTTCGGAAAATAGCAATAAACCCCTTAAACCCCGCCGGCAATAGACGCTGCATCGTATCAGCCAAGCCATTGGGGTGAAGATAGTCTTGCGCAGGGTACAAAAAGAAAGTGAACACAAAGAAGAACGCAAGAAAGATCGACATCATGATGTAAAAGACTTTTTCGCGACTAAATCGATTGGCGAGTCTTGTAAACAGAAATGTCAGCAAAATGGCTGCAGGCAAAATAGCCCACACCTTAATGAACGGAATGACCTCGGCGCCAGAGCTGTGCGCTGTCACAACCATAGAATCTTTGTAAGCTCTTAGAGCGTTGTAATTAAAAGAGATCAGAAAGAAAATGCCCAGGATAGGCAAGAACTTTTTCAGCTCAAAACCGTGGATTGGCCAAAAGAAAGAACGCCATCTTCCAAATTCGGCTTTATTGCTTGCTTCCATGGATCAAGTCCAGAGTCTAAAACAAAAAATTTGTTTATACCGCTCTCTCACTCGCCGTCCGTCCCGCCTAGATTCGAGTACCCACAGCATCGCATATTCAGCCAATTTGAAACCACCCGAAAACCCTCTTCATCGATCAGACAACGCCTCCGCCCCGGGAAGAGTGCCAAATTCAAGAAATTCTAGCGCAGCGCCCCCTCCGGTCGAGAGGTGGTCAAATTGGTTTGAAAGCCCCATTTTTTCAATGGCAGCCACAGAGTCGCCGCCGCCTATGACAATGTGAGCGGCAGATAACGCCGCCAGCTGCCTGGCCAGGGCCTGGGTTCCCTGAGCAAACTCTGCTATCTCAACAACCCCCACTGGGCCATTCCAAAAAATCGTTGCCGCCCCCTGCAAAATCTGCCCCCACTCTTGGATCGTTTGAGGTCCCACGTCTACACCCTGCCACCCTGAGGGAATAGGCTCTTTAATCAAAATTGTTTTTGTTCGGGCGCCTGCTTCACACTTCGTAGCAATCACAAGATCTTTCGGCATGTAAAGCGGCTTTACAGATTCGCGCATGAGGGCTCGGGCCAGCTCGAGCTGATCATCTTCAACAATTGAATCACCGACAGATCCTCCTGCCGCTTTCAAAAAGGTGTACGTCATCCCACCACCTAGAAAAAGAGCATCGACCGATTTCAGCAAATTGCGGATCACGCCAATTTTGGTAGAAATTTTTGCTCCCCCCATAATTGCGTAATAAGGTCGCTTAGGGTGCTCCAAAAGCAACCCGAGCTCACGCAGCTCTTCTTCCATCAAAAAACCCATGGCAGCTTTGTGCGAAAATAAACGGGCTAGATTGGTCACCGATGTGTGCTCACGATGCGCCGCGCCAAAGGCATCATCGACATAGAGATCGCCGAGCTTTGCAAGAGCCAAGGCGAACTGGGGCTCGCGCTCAGGATGTTCTTCACCCGGATGAAACCGCAAATTCTCCAGAAGTAACACCTCCCCCGGGCCCAGTCGCTTGACTAGCTCTTCTACTTTAGGCCCGACACAATCGGGAGCCATTTGTACCGGCCTACCCAACAACTCTGACAATCTTTTTGCAATCGGCGCTAAACTCAACGCCGGATCAAACCCTGCTTTGGGGCGTCCCAAATGACTCATGAGAATAACAGACGCGCCTTGATCTAGAGCGTAGTGGATGGTTTTTAAGGCTGCACGAATTCGCGTGTCATCAGCAATTGCGCCCTGCTTGTTCATGGGCACGTTGAAATCGACACGCATTAAAACTTTCTTTGCCGTTACAGACAGATCGCGAATGGATAGTTTCATAGGCTCGTAAATGGGTTGGAGGCCGTTTCGAACCCACCTCCCTTGCTCCGTCTTTTTAACTCAGATCGAATTGAAAATAAAAGATCCTGATCAAAATCTTTCCTCTCCGCCCACCTTAAGTACTCGATAGGAATCTCTTCGAACCTACGCCCCTTGTGTTTACCCAGAGGCATTGCTCTGAGTCGGATGGGCTTTTGAAGGACCTGCAAAATTTCTGTACTCGACTGATACGGCCTAGCAAGCTGTTTAAACACCTCAATGTTCACAATCACATCGCTCATCGCGCGATGCGCTCCCTCAGGTTCAATATTGAAATGTTGTCTGAGCTGTTGCAATGAATTGACCGGACTTTCTCCATACAAGCGAGCAAGGCGGAGAGTGTCGATGTAACGAGCCTCGTCTATTTTTGCGGGGATCTGATGCCGTTTTGCTTCTGCTGCAATCAACGCAATATCGAAAGGAATGCCGTGTCCAACAAGAATATGGCCATTGATCATTTCTAAAACGCGCGGCAGAGCATCTTGAATCAAAGGCTTTCCCTGCACCATCTCTTGTGTGATTTTGTGAATTTCTTGCGATGTTTCGGGGATAGGACAACCTGGATCAATCAGGGTTTCATATGTGTGCAAAACCTTGTCGAACGTGAAACAAGCAACAGCCACCTCGACAATTCGATCCTGTTTTGGTTCAAGTCCTGTCGACTCGCAATCCAAACACACAAATGTTTCGCTGCGCAGCTGCCCCATCACCGGACGACTATACCGGGATCTTATCTACAGAACAAGGATCAAATATCACTTCACGTCCTGTACCAACCCGAACAAGCTCGATCTTCGAAGTGTGAGCCGGCAAAAAGCCAGCCGCTCTTTCGGGCCACTCCAACACTGTGATTCCCCCCGCTTCGAGATATTCCCAAAACCCGGCTTGCATAAACGCATCCCAGCCAACAAGGCGGTACAAATCAAAATGGTATAAAGGGAGCCTTCCTGATAGATGCACGTTCAAATACACAAACGTAGGACTTTGAATAGCCTCTTGAATGCCAAGCCCAAGAGCAATGCCCTGAACGAGTGTCGTTTTACCAGCGCCCAAATCACCCGACAAGGCAATCACAGTATTAGGCTGACAAGACCCAGCTAATTTGACACCGAACTGAAAGGTCTCCTCGTGACTCAAAAGAGAAATACGGACGCGATCGCTCACTATTCGGCGTCGACCCATTTTTCCAGGTAGGGCATGAACTCGTCATGCTGCGAAAGAGCCTCGACAAACTGCGCAATGCGCTCTTCAGAAAGGTGTTTTTGAATGAACGCAAGAAAACCTTCGTCAATCTGATAACGGTTTTGATTTTGCACTTCAAAAAGAGTCAGATATTTAACATGGTTCTTTTTAAAGTCTTCAATTACAGCCGCTTTGCTATTAAATAACTTCCCTGTGACAGCCGAAGAATATACAACTTTTTTTACCGAAGCCTTTCTTGGGGTAATATAATTTTTAATTACATCTAGATCTTCGGATACAAAAAACCGTTTTACAGGCAATCCACCGACACGTTCTTTGTTTTCAGGGCATGTAGACACCCAGTCGTAGATAGCGTCTTGTGGATTTGGGTGCGTATTGTCCCCAAAGACCTTTCCCGTAAAAGGGCAGATATAAATCTTTTTCGTCTCTTCATTGACGCTCTGCTGACCAAACTGAATCGTGATCTCCGTCTCACGCCACAACTTTCCTTCCGATTCGAGCTTGCTGATCAACTCTTCAAGTCCCTGATAAATCGTCTTATCTCGAGGGAATAACACAGGCTTTAACTTAAATTTTTCTTCAACAAAGATCAAATAAATAGTAACAAGGTCAACGCCCCTATTCTTTTTTAAAAACTGGAGAAGACGTGCTTTTTGCTCTTCGGTAACAATCATAGTGGCTGTCATAGCATCTCTTAAATGAATTGCGTCCAGTAGAATACACGAGAAATAAATTGCAGGTCAACTCTGGACTTTGAGACTTAGAGCGTGGTATACTCGACGCTGTCAAAAAATTACTAAAGCACGGCCAAAATGCCTACAACACTGTCCGAGAAAACTGAGACGATTTCAGTGCGTGGCTATCATCAGGTAGTCAAAATTACGGATCAATCTGTTGGGCTACGCGCTATCATCGCGATTCACGATTTAACGCTGGGTCCAGCTCTTGGCGGAACACGTATTCACCCTTATGCCAATTTTGATGCCGCTCTTGAAGATGCTCTCAGGCTAGCTAGGGGGATGACATACAAGGCCGCACTGGCAGGGCTAGGGCTCGGCGGTGGCAAGAGTGTGATCATTGCAGACCCCAAATCTGACAAAACCCCTGAATTACTCCACGCTTTTGGTGCAGCCGTTGAAAGACTTCGGGGATCCTATATCGCTGCCGAAGACGTCGGTTGCACTCCGGCAGACGTTGCTGAAATTCATAAAGCAACGCGCTACGTCGTGGGCTTGCATCATGCAAAAAGCAGCGGCAACCCCGCCCCGTTCACAGCATGGGGGGTATTTAGGAGCATTCAGGCCACAGCAAAAAGGCTATTTGGTTCAGACAGCCTTGAGGGACTTACAATTGCCATCCAAGGACTTGGAGCTGTCGGTGCTGTGCTGGCTGAACTTCTATTCTGGTCAGGAGCGCGCCTGATCGTATCGGATATCGATGCCTTGAAAACTACCACCATCGCCCGTAAATACGGCGCTGCAATGCGACCGCCAGACCAAATTCTAAGTTGTGAGTGCGACCTTCTTGCGCCCTGTGCAATGGGGGGCATTCTCAACGACGTTTCGATCCCTAAGCTGCGCTGCAAAGCAATCGCGGGCGCTGCAAACAACCAGCTCCTCCAACCAGAACATGCGATGCAACTCAAGCAGCGAGGCGTGTTGTACGCCCCTGATTTTGTGATCAACGCGGGTGGGCTGCTCAATGTATCTGTTGAACTCGAACCATCGAGATACGCTCCTGACAAAGCGCAAAAGCTCGTCCATGCGATCTACGACACTCTTCTCTCTGTCTATGAAATGGCAGACAAAAACCAAGAATCAACTCACAATGCCGCGGTCTCGTTAGCCGAGTACCGCATCAAATACGGCATTGGCAAACGCTCCACACCGCCTGTGTTTCACCACGCGACAAACTGATATGGATCTCCTACTCATCCAATTGCGCGATCTGCTCACTGACGCAATTCGCAAAGAATGCAATATAGAGGCCACTGCAGAAGTGGCAATTTGTCAAGAAGAAAGCTTTGGTCACTACCAATGCAACAGCGCGCTGAGCCTAGCCAAAGCGCTGAAAACATCACCCCGATCAATTGCGGAAAAAATCGCAACTGGCATTCAATGCCATCCGTGGTTTGCAAAAGTTGAAATCGCAGGACCCGGATTCATCAACATGTTTTTGTCAGAGAGCTTTTTATCCCAAGAGCTCCAAACACAACTGCATGATCCTCTACTTGGCGCAACACCGCCATCGACACCTCAACGGATCATTGTCGAGTTTTCTTCACCCAACGTGGCCAAAGAATTACACGTCGGTCATCTACGTTCCACCATCATCGGTGATAGTCTTGCAAGGCTGTTCGAATTTTTGGGGCATCACGTAATACGCCTGAACCATATTGGCGATTGGGGCACCCAGTTTGGCATGTTGATTGCCTATCTCACAGACCCAGATCATCAGGTCGAATTGACATCTGATACATCGTTAGAGACCCTGATGGGGTGGTACCGTAAAGCCAAGGCGCGATTTGACCAAGATCCATTATTCAAAAAGCGATCCCAATTAGAAGTAGTCAAGCTCCAATCGGGAGACCCACAATCGGTCGTTTATTGGCAACAAATTTGCGACACCTCCAGAAAAGGCTTCCAAGAAATTTACTCTCTTCTCTCCGTTCACCTGATTGAGCGCGGTGAATCGTTTTATAACCCGTATCTGAAAGACGTCGTCGATGAGCTAGACCAAAAGGGACTGATCACGATTTCTGATGGTGCCAAATGTATCTTCCTAGAGGGGTTCAAAAACCGAGAGGGAGAACCTTTGCCCATCATGGTACAAAAATCAGATGGCGGCTATAACTACGACACAACCGATCTCGCGGCTCTTCGCTACCGAATTACAGAAGACCGAGCTGAGCGCATCATCATCGTCACCGACATCGGTCAATCGCTCCATTTCCAGCTCGTGTTTGCCACCGCCGCTAAAGCTGGCTGGCTCCGTGATCACCTGCGCTTAGACCACGTCGGCTTCGGCCTTGTCTTAGGGCCCGATGGCAAAAAATTCAAAACCAGATCAGGCGACACCGAGAAACTCATCGACCTGCTCACTGAGGCAGTGGACAGAGCGGGGTTGATTCTAAAGGAACGAGAATCAAGCCTGTCAGAGGAAGAGCAAAAAAATCTCGCCCGTGTTCTCGGGATTGCTGCGCTCAAATATGCCGACC
>JBDKJI010000181.1:0-5611 GCA_039796655.1 Chlamydiota bacterium
CACTTGCGGCGTGCTCTAGAGCACGGCCGCTCGCTCCAGATCGAGAATCTGAAGACGCCTCCTTGCCCGTTTCCCAATTTTTCAATCCCTCTGGGTATATCGCGCTCACTTTGGCTGAAGCCTTTGACACCACTCCACAGTTTTGGCTTAATTTACAGCAAAAGTATGACTTATGGATCAAAGAACACGAGCACGAACATGTTCGGCCGATCGTTAAAAACGGCGAACTTGTGCCCAGCGCAAGAGACATTGCAATTGCTGCCTGTTCGCTTAGAAAAGAATAAAAATCACGTATAGCCACTTTGGCCGTCGAAGCGGTACAGGTGTTCTGAGCGGATCACGTCGATGCTCATGTGATTGAATGCTTCAAGTACCTGAAAAACAAGACCTTGCGTAACTGTGTCGTTGTGGTCGGCGAGGAAGCGGCAGCGCCACTGCTCGATGCAGGAGGTCTCTTTTTGGCCTTCGGGCCAAACACGCACGCCCCGATTGGTGATGAGAGTGAGTCTCAAAGGACCCACGTTGATGTGAGAGATTTTGCCTAGGAACTGTTCCAAAGAGCCGTTGTGGTAAATGTACACATCGATCCCAACCAAATGGCGATCGACCTTGCTACTCACAACTGTTGGCGCTGTTTTGCCAATCGAGCTGTGGCCGTAATGGGCGGCTTTGAGGGTGTTTGGCTTTTGGCCGAGGTGGCGGATGACGGCTTGGGCAAATTCTTGAGTGCCCACTTGCTCGCGGCTGACACCTTCTTTGAAAATGTCGTAGGTGTGGATGCCCGCTTCAATCGTTGTGAGCCACGCGTTGTGGATTCGTTCTGCGATCTCTGCCTGCCCGATGTGGGCGAGCATCATCACGGAGGCGAGCATGAGGCCTGAGGGGTTGGCGACGTTTTGGTTGGCGCGCCTCGGCGCCGAGCCGTGGATCGCCTCGAACATCGCGCCGTGCTCGCCAATATTGGCTGAACCGGCAAGACCGACAGAACCTGCGATTTCGGCGGCGACATCAGACAAAATATCGCCGTACAAATTGGGCATGACGATCACGTCAAAGAGTTCTGGGGCGTCGGCGAGTTTCGCAGCGCCGATGTCGACGATCCAATGCTCATTTAAAATATCGGGGTATTCTTGCGCGATTTCATCAAAGACCTTGTGGAATAGGCCGTCGGACAACTTCATGATGTTGTCTTTGGTAAAGCATGTCACTTTTTTGCGTCCCTGCTTTTTTGCATAGGCAAAGGCGTAACGAATGATTTTTTCTGAGCCCTGTCTTGAAATGATTTTCAGCGCCGAGCACACGCCCGGTGTTTGCCGGTACTCGATTCCTGCGTAGAGGTCTTCTTCATTCTCGCGGACGATCACGACATCCATTTCGGGGTGTTTTGTGTCGACGAAGGGGAAGTACGAAACGCACGGGCGGATGTTGGCAAAAAGGCCCAGAGTTGTCCGGATCGTCACATTGAGGCTCTTAAAGCCACCTCCTTGAGGTGTCGAAATAGGAGCCTTTAAAAATGCCTTGGTGCCTCGAATAATGTCCCACGTTTTTGGATCCATCCCGTATTGAAAACCGCGTCGGTACATCGCCTCGCCGATCTCCACTGTATGGATTTCGAGTTGGGCGCCTGCGGCTTTGAGTAGAGCCAATGTGGCACGCAAGATTTCGGGGCCGATGCCGTCGCCTTCGGCAACGGTGATGGGGGTGGGATGCATACTTGATGGTATAGCCTATTTTTCTTAAAGACTTCAAGCGGCTTGAGCCGCTATAATGGGGAGCACCTATGCTTCGTGCCTTTTTGGATGAGCAAAGACGGCAGCTCAACGCATTTTTCGACCACGCCCCGATTGACGATTGGGAACGGACGCTCCGCCTATTTCACGCGCACGCGAGCGCTTTTTTTTTTACAGGGGTGGGTAAGAGCGGCCTTGTCGCTGCGAAAATCGCAGCGACGTTCGCGTCGATCGGCAAGCCCTCTTTTTTCCTCCAGGCAAGTGGTGCGCTTCACGGCGACATCGGAGCTATTCGACCCGGCGATCTTGTCGTCATGCTCAGCAAAAGTGGCTCCACGCGCGAATTGGTGGAACTGGCCCCCCATGTGAAACACAAGCAGGGCAAACTCATCGCGATTGTTGCAAAGGCCGTCTCGCCGCTCGCAGCGCTTGCCGACGAAGTCGTTGTGTTGCCGGTTGCAAAGGAACTCGGCTCGTTTGATTTAGCGCCCACAACGTCGACGACAGCACAGATGATCTTCGGCGATCTGATCGCCATGGCTCTCGTTGAGATGCAGTGCATGAGCCGCGATGACTTTGCGCGCAACCACCCGGGAGGATTGATTGGGCGCAAAATGGCACTTAAGGCAGCCGATCTGATGCTGCGAGGGGCAGCTTTACCTGTATGTGCTTCGAACGCGTTCGTGATCGACTTGTTGCATGAGCTTTCTGCCAAGCGCTCTGGCTGTCTTCTCGTTGTTGAGGGAGCAGATAGATTGATCGGCATTTTCACCGATGGCGATCTTCGCAGAGCGCTTGCCACAAAAGGGGCTGCTGCGTTGAACGAGCCGGTGGCCCACTTCATGACGCGTGAGCCCAGAACCATTACGCCACATACATTGGCAATCGATGCGATGCGGCAAATGGAGGCTGTAAGTCCCGTGACAGTGATGCCCGTCGTCGACCAAGGCGCCCTTGTTGGGCTTCTTAGAATGCACGATATTTTGCAAATGATTCAAGTCCCCCGCACAACCCAGGAATTTGCGCATGTTTGACACTTCTTTGATGACGTTTTGTTTGATTTTCACATTCACATTGGGCTACTTAGCCATCATGTTTGAGGTGAACCTCAAAGTGAACAAAACGGCGACAGCGCTTCTCATGGCTGTGCTCACATGGACTGCTTTGTTTCTTATGTTTGGCAGAAATAGCGCCTCTGATGTGATCTCACTCGGGCACCATTTAAGCGATGTGAGTCAGATCATCTTTTTCTTGCTTGGCGCGATGACGCTTGTCGAGCTGATCGATTCACATAAAGGGTTTGCCGTTGTGACAAGGCTGATCCAAACGACATCGAAGATCAAGATGCTGTGGATCGTCGGATTTGTCACGTTTTTCTTATCGTCAATCCTCGATAACTTGACGACGACGATCGTCATGGTATCGCTTCTTCGGAAAATGATTCCCGATAATCACGACCGGCGTATTTTGGGATCGCTCGCGGTGATCGCTGCGAATGCAGGAGGTGCATGGACGCCCATTGGCGATGTGACGACGACCATGCTTTGGATTAATGGCAACATCACGTCGCTTAGCATCATGAAAGAGCTTTTTATCCCGAGCCTTGTGGCGCTGATTGTCGCGCTTGTCTTGCTCGGATTTCAAATGGGGCGATCGAAACTGCACATCGATCTGCAAGGCTTGAAGACAGCTGAGATCGCACCTGGCTCGCGCATCGTGTTTTACACAGGGATCGGCGCTTTGATGTTCGTCCCCGTTTTTAAGAGTTTGACAGGGCTCCCTCCTTTCATGGGGATCTTGATCGGTCTTGGCGCTTTGTGGCTCGTGACCGATATTTTGCACGGCGATGACGAAACGAGAGCTCATTTACGAGTCCCTTATGTTCTGACAAAGATCGACACATCGAGCGTCCTTTTCTTCCTCGGCATTTTGCTCGCTGTCGGCGCTTTAGATGCGGCAGGGCTCTTGGAGCTGCTCTCCCATTTCCTCGATCGCACCATTGGATCACTGCCCGTCATTGCAACGCTCATCGGACTTTTGTCGGCAGTGATTGACAACGTGCCCCTCGTCGCCGCGGGAATGGGGATGTATGATCTCGCAGCGCACCCTGTCGACTCGCTTCTGTGGAATCTGCTTGCATATTGCGCCGGTACGGGGGGGAGCATTTTGATCATCGGATCGGCCGCAGGCGTGGCTCTCATGGGCATGGAAAAAGTCGACTTCTTTTGGTATGTCAAACACATCAGCTGGATCGCGCTCCTCAGCTACCTCGCTGGAATCGGCGCCTTTCTTTTACAAAACTGGTGGGCATACTGAACCAGCAGAGGGGGTTGTAAAACTCCAACGACCCGTAGTGGACCTAAAAAACTAGACCACACGCCTAAACAGCTGAGTACGCGGTCGCACAAGTGCTATCAAAGCCGTCGTTAAATGTCCTTGCATGAGTGCCACGGCCCGTTCAGAGAGATCTGCGTCGAAGAGTGTTTCTGTTGTGAGTAGAACGTTTATACGAATGCTCTCAGGTACTACAGCTCGGTTAGCAAAAGAATTAGCGACTGCTGCAATGATTTTGTCGTTTGTAAGATACAGATGGCGTGTGGGGTGACGTGTCGCAAGGTATCGGACAATCCTATGTTCTGAAGGGAAGCGCCACTTTGATGATTCTGTTGCTGCGGCCATACGAATTTTCCTTGTTGGTGTTTAAGGGAATAGGATTGTGTGAAAGCTGTGCTAAAAAATCAAGCTGCTTTTTACAGACCTAGCCCAATAAAAAAGGCCTCGGGAATGTTCCCGAGGCCTTTGCAAAGAGTCGATACTGAAGTGACAATAGGTCGCTTAAATGTCGATCTGCCATCTGAGGGAGAACCCGTTTAAAGTCAGGTTGCCTCGGCTGATTGTATCGTTCACAAATCCGCCCGTGGAAGATGTGCTTCCCGAGTAGAACTTACGAAGATTCAGCTGATCCCACCATTCGTGGAATTCGTAGGCCAACTTCAGAGAAGTATGGTAACGATGTTTGCTGAAATGGCGACCCCAGCCAATACCCAACATCATTTCCATGTTAGGTACGTTTTGGTAGAAGTTGTAATCTACGTTGAACCCACCAGAAGTTGCGTTTGGATAGGTCATGCTTTCATCAACCTCGAATTTACCAAACAGCATTGATGCAGCGATGTTACCAAATAGACACCAGCCTTTGCCGAGTACCCAGTCAGTATCAATACCGCAACGAGCGCCAACCCCCCAGAAATCATTGCTGGAGCGGAAAATAGTTCTTGTTGTCGAGTTGAGCTGAGCTCCCCCGTAGTCAACTGAGAACGCCTGATCAATCCAACCGCCTCTCAAACCAAAGTGTGGGTTCAAGATGAAATAGCGACTGACATGATACGGCTTTGCAAGGCGAATATCGAACGTGTTGTACGATGACTGCCATTTTGCTGAAGAGCGAGTGCCACCCGTCACTGCTGCAGGCGTAGCGTCGCCAGTCAGCCAAAGGGGCAATACAGAGCCACCGTTGTTGGAAGCGTTGAAATGGTTATAGTTAGTGATGTTGAGCCAGGTCCAGTTGAAATCGAGATTCCAAGCATCGTGGCTCAAGTAGAACCCTAATCCAAAGCGTGCGCCTGGATTGTAATCCCAGTCTTGATTATCACCGGAGAACCCTCCAATGGTACCATCTGTCAAGTTGGCCGTTGCTCCGAGGGCTGTAGTATCTCGAATCGCAAAATCCAAACCATCTTCTTTAGCTTGCATAGCAAGCCCGTCGATGTGGAAGTAAAAATCTCTGGGACAGTTCAGCCCCATGTCCATTGGGAAGGCAAATGCGAAAGGACCCGGTTTTGGCTCCTCACAGCATATTTCAGGTTTTGTATCACAGGGAG
>JBDKJI010000182.1:0-6674 GCA_039796655.1 Chlamydiota bacterium
TCAAAGCCTCGGGGTTAAATTTCTAAGAGGGGGGTTAGTATTAGATAATACGTACCCCCCTCTTAGACAATTTAACCGCGAGAGCTTTCAATTCAGTCCTTCTGGGTGCGCTTCAGGTGGAAGGGGTATATTTCACTATTCAAATAGTCTGCTTTTCGAGCCTTTTTCCCCCTTTTTAAAGATCGCTTCTTGGGCTACTTTTCAAGTAGGCCCTGCGAAGCGATCTTTAAAAAATGTGAAAAAAACTGCAAAAATCAAATCTTTTGAGTAGTGAGATAGGTTCATATGGATCGTAAGAAAACAATACTGATAGCCGTTTCGATCAACGCCGCATTGCTCGGCACTCTTGCGATTGCCGCACTGACGTCGCAAGAGGAAGAGGCGTCTATATCTTCGGTGGCTAAAGAGCAGCCGATACCGCTCTTCCCCGAGTCAGCCGATATGGCGCTGCAAAAGCAACACGAAGCGCCAAAGATTGCGCCGCCGCCGTCTCTTGTTGAAACTCCCGTCGCGCTCCCTCTGCCAGCAGTGGTGGAGGAGCCTGTCGTGCATAAGTTACCGCCGGTTGCTCCTATAGAGACGCCCTCAAAGCAACAAGAGACCTCGCTCATGGATGTCTCGGTGAAGAAAGGGGATAGCCTGGAGAAAATTGCGAGGGCTCATCATACGACGATTGATGAGATCATTCGGCTGAACCACTTACCGAGTAGTTTTCTTAAGGTGGGGCAAGTGCTCAAGGTCGTGCCAGGCAAACAAGTTACTGGCAAAGCGGTAAAACCAGCTGCAGCGCCCGCTGTGGCGGCAGCGGAATACTATGTCGTCAAAGTGGGCGATAGTCCCTGGTCGATTGCGATGAAGCACCACATTAAAGTGGAAGAGCTCCTTCGCCTCAATCAACTCAATGAGGAGAAGGCGCGTAAACTCAAGCCAGGCGATCGGCTGCGCGTGCGATGAGTAAGAGACTGTTTGGATTAGTCATTTCAGGTGCTTTACTGTTTGTGATCGGGCTTCTGATGGTATTTAATACCACGTCTGCTGAGATGATTGATCGCGCTCAAACGAGTGGTCATCATGCGCCTTTACTCAAGCAGATGGCGTATGGCTGCATTGGCATCGTGGGTGGCTTATGCCTCTACCGGATTGGCTACCAGCGAGTGATTGCGTTGAGCTGGCCTTTACTCATACTGGTCACCATCTTGCTTGTGGCGATTTTTATTCCCGGAGTAGGGCAGTCAATTAACGGCAGCCGTCGGTGGCTCAGCATCTTTGGCTACTCGTTCCAGCCCTCGGAGGCGCTCAAGATCGTCTTACCGGCAGTCTACATCCGTTGGTATATCTCTCGCACTCAAGAAGTGGGGTGGCGCGAGCTTTTATTATTCTTGGCGAAAGTCTTTGTCCCGATAGGCTTAATCTTGATTGAGCCCGATCATGGCACCCCTGCGCTTTTATTCACGCTCATTGTCGCTCTGTGTTGGTTGACCCAGATCCGAATGATATTTTGGGCCCTACCGCTGGCAGTTTGTTTGGTCCTTGGTGCCTTCAGTGCCTATCAGTTGCCTTACGTTCGAAATCGCATCGAAATCTATCTCCATCCCGAGCTCGACTTGCTCGGCAAAGGGCATCAACCCCACCAGGCAAAAATTGCGGCGGGTTCCGGCGGTGTGTTGGGACGGGGGCTTGGGCAGAGTTTGCAAAAGATGAATTATTTGCCTGAGGCAAGAAGCGACTACATTGCCGCGATCTATGCTGAAGAGATGGGGTTTATCGGGATGCTCGGTTTAATTGCCCTCTACGCGCTCTTTGCTTTATCGGGCTTCACCATTGCCTTGCAGTGCCCCGATCGCGCCGGATTTTGGTTTGCCGCAGCACTCACCTTTTTGATATCGATCCAAGCGTTTTTGAATTTAGGCATTGTCTCAGGGTTGCTTCCGAGCAAGGGGATGACGCTCCCATTTTTCTCACAAGGCGGTAGCTCACTCATCGTCAACATGGGCGCGCTCGCTTTACTTTGCGACATTGGAAGGCAAACTCGTGCGTCAAATCTCTCGGTATAAAATCGCAATTGCGGCGGGCGGCACAGGGGGGCACCTTTTCCCAGCGAAAACTTTTGCATCCCAGTTATCTCAACAGGGCGTCGATGTTTTTTTTGGTGGCCACAACTTGAGCTTAAATCCATTTTTCCAAGGGCGATGCCAGTTTCGATCGGTCGATATTCCATCCGCGCCCTTGACCGAACCCTTTTCGTTTGTCACCACGGCATGTTGCCGCGGTGTCACAAAGGCAATTGGACTGCTTCGCCACGAACAACCTTCACTTGTCGTCGGTTTTGGTAGCTATCATGCGTTCCCTATGCTCGCAGCAGCCTCCATCCTACGCATACCGATCGTGCTTTTTGAAGCCAATTGCTGGCTTGGCAAAGTCAATCGGTTATTTCGCCCCTTTGCAAAAAAGATCGCCTATCAACTGCCTCCGACAAAACACGACCGAAAAGCCGTCATGGTGTCTCGATTGCCGTGGGGAGCGTCGCCGCCCAAGATCGATCAAAAGCAAGCAAGGCGCGCGTATGGTTTGAGCGAAACAGTGCCGACGTTTCTTGTGTTCGGCGGCTCACAAGGCGCAAACGTTCTCAATCAGCGCATCCCAGCCATCCTCAATCGACTTGAGGGCTCATTTCAGGTGATCCACTGCACAGGTCGCAATCAAACAGCCATACCGTATACAATCCCATGTGTCATCAAAGAATTTGAGTCTGAAATGGCCCTTGCGTATGCTGCTGCCGATTTTGTGATTGCAAGATCGGGCGCGTCGACGGTGGCAGAACTAATGCTCTTTGAAAAACCGGCGCTCCTTATCCCGTACGCAAATGCCGCTGATGATCATCAAACAAAGAATGCTAACTTTTTAAGTGA
Source organism: Chlamydiota bacterium (assembly GCA_039796655.1). Taxonomy (GTDB): domain Bacteria; phylum Chlamydiota; class Chlamydiia; order Chlamydiales; family SM23-39; genus JBDKJI01. The sequence goes on from JBDKJI010000182.1 coordinate 2,910, forward strand.
CAGTGTTTTAGGTGCTAAGCTGTGCGTTGAATCGGGTGATGTAAAAGCAGCGGTGTCAGCGTTAGTGCAAGATGCATCTACAATGGTAGAGGCAATCTGCGCGTGGAAGGCAAAGGAAACGACAACGAAGGATTTAGCGGCATGGATTTGCAGCGATTTCATTTCATCGGTTTAGGCGGCATCGGGATGAGCGCGTTAGCGCGCATTTTACTTGAGGAAGGGCACGTTGTTTCGGGCAGTGATCTAGCTGTATCGTCTGTGTTGACGTCGCTGCAAGAAGAAGGCGCCACCGTGTTTTTGCAGCATGACGCCGCGCAAATACAACCCGATCACACCATTATATACAGTAGCGCGATCCATGAAAGCAATCCCGAATGGCAAAGAGCGGCCGAGCTTTCCCTGCATCGCCTCCACCGTTCAGAGTTGCTCGACCAGCTTATGCGGGGTAAAAAAACGGCCTTGGTTACTGGGACGCATGGCAAGACGACGACGAGTGCTTTGCTCGCGTTTGTGCTTGCGGAAGCAGGGCTCGATCCGAGTTATGTCGTAGGGGGTATTTTAAAAAATAGCGGTAGAAATGGCAAGAAGGGCCGAGGTGAGTGGTTTGTTGCGGAAGCCGATGAGAGTGATGGGTCATTTTTGAAGACATCGCCGACGGCGGCCATTGTCTTGAATCTCGAAGATGAGCACCTCGATTACTGGAAGACAAGAGAGCTGCTAGACCAAGGTTTTGCGACGTTTTTTCAGCAGACACAAAACAAAGATCTGTTGTTTTGGTGCGCCGATGACGTGGGACTGAAGGCCTTGAACCCTTCTGGCCACACATATGGATTTTCTGAGGGCTCAGACGTACGTTTGAGCCGTTTCTGCCAAACAGCGCGTGGTGTGCGCTATGACATCACGTGGCAAGGGAAACTCTTCCCCGCAATCGAAGTAGCGCTTTTCGGTCGCCACAATGCTCTGAATAGCGCGGCGGTGTTTGCTCTTGCGTTGCAAATGGGCGTTAGCGAAGAGTCGATTCGAAAAGCTTTCCAAGCATTTCAAGGGACAAAGCGGCGGCTTGAGTACAAAGGGCAAGCATCGAAGGTTGCGATCTACGACGATTACGGCCACCATCCGACCGAGATTGCGGCGACGATTGCCGCAATCTCAGATCACATGCCAGAGCGGCGCCTTGTCGTGTTTTTCCAGCCGCACCGCTACACGCGCGTTGCGCACTTGTCAGACGAGTTTCCTCCATCGCTTGCGAAGGCCGATCTCGTAATTATGACCGATATCTACGGCGCAAATGAAACGCCGATCCGAGGCGTTACAAGTCGCTTTTTGTACGGCAAACTCACTGCCCATCTCGGTCAAGAGAAGGTACGGTGGATTAAACGAGACAAACTCGTAGAGGAAGGCGTCAAGTTATTGCAGCCACTGGATGTGGTGTTGACGATCGGTGCGGGGGACATTACTCATGTGGGAGCTTCGCTTCTCGAAGCGCTCCACATACGCAAACCAAAACTCAAAGTGGCTCTTCTCTGTGGTGGCATGTCGGCGGAGCATCCCGTATCGCTCCAATCGGCTCAACACATCGCTGATGAGCTCGATCGGTCGATCTACGATGTTGAAATAGGGTTTGTGAACGAGCAAGGATTGTGGCGCCATGGGACAACTCTCGACGCGTGTCTGAAAGCGCCCCTTTCAAGGAAAGGGGCGCTTTCGGCACGCACTCTCAATTGGCTTGCAGCAAGCGACGTTGTGATCCCGGCGTTTCATGGACCCCGCGGCGAAGACGGCATGATGCAAGGATTTTGCGAGGCGCTACTTTTGCCTTACGTCGGCTGTGATTACAGAGCTTCGGCTTTATGTATGCAAAAGTCTTGGACTAAGCAAGTGGCCGGCGTCAATCAAATACCGATTGTGCCGTTCATTGAGTCAAATCGCCATGCTTATCGACTCGACCCTCACGCATTGCACCGTTATGTCGAAACGACCTTATCTTATCCCGTGTGGGTGAAAGCAGTGCATCTTGGATCGAGCATCGGCGTCAGCAGGGCCGCCAATATCACTGAGCTTACAACAGCGATTGATCTCTCGCTGAGCGTCGACGATACGTTTATCGTCGAGCGAGAAGTCGTCGGGCGGCAAATTGAATTTGCCGCCCTCGGCAATGACATTGTGCGCATTGCTGAGCCATGCGAGATCTTGTCGGAGGGGCAATTTTACGACTATGAGAAAAAGTATGGCGTCTCTGCGGTGGATGTGGCTGTGCCTGCGCAACTGACGCCAGAGCAAAAACAGATCGGGCTTTTCCTCGCTGAAAAAGCGTACAGGGCGGTCGGTTGCAAAGGGTTTGCCAGAGTCGATTTCTTCCTCGATGAACAAGGGCAGTATTGGCTGAACGAGATCAACCCGTTTCCTGGGTTTCGTCCCAAAAGCGCTTACCCTCTCATGTGGCTTGCAAGTGGCATGAGCGTACCCGAGCTGATCGATCAGCTCATTGCTCTTGCCTTGCACAAACAACGAGCGTCGCATGTCCGTTGAGTGGTCAACAAGGAAGGCCCTTTTTGTTCTGATCGGTTCGCCCCTTTGCACACTTGTGATTAGTCTCGCTTCGTATGCGTGGTTTCAGTCATATCAGCGCGATCTACAACAAGACAGCACCTATCTCATCCGCGCAATTGTGCAGACAGGGCCTGAAAAAGAGGCTTTGCCTACGACATATCTTGCTGAGCTCATGGGCTTATCGGTCGATAAGCCCGCCAATTTATACGCGTTTGATCTCAAGCAAGCGCAAGCAGATCTCACTCGTTCTCCGTTGATCCGCGAGGCGAGTGTCAAGCGGATGAGGCCGAATGCTCTCTACGTAGAATATGCAGCGAGAGTGCCCGTTGCAAAACTGGCCGATTACGACAATATTGCGATCGACCGCGATGGGTATCTCTTTCCGCTCCACCCATTTTTTACACCGAAAAAGATCCCTGAAATCTATCTCGGGTTGCCTCCGTTTGGCGCAGCTGAAGATGCGATGGGGCGAAAAGGGGGGCGTTGGATCATGCCGCTTGAGGGGCGCTACGTGCGCCTTGCCTTTGAGATGCTCGACCATCTTGCTGGCTCTGCGTGGAAAGAGGGGCTATCGATTGAGAGGATCGATGTGTCGCATGCATTTGAGCTAAGTCTTGGCCAAAGAGAAATTGTCCTCCTTGTTGAGGATACAATCACTGTAGGACAAGGGGCTAAGAAAGTGAGCGGCACATTCCCAAAAACGCTGCGGCTGATGCCGAGGCATTACGTGCAGCAATTAGCGCAATTTGCCGAACTGCGCAAGAGCATGGCAAATGACTACCGCCACGCGCTTGAACAAGGAGGCGTATCGGGACGATACGCCTCCCGCATCATCGACCTTCGCATCCCGCAACTTGCGTTCGTCGAAAATCGATAAGGATTATATACCGCTCGTGATTGAAGAATCGGTTCCGAGCGGCGTCGGCTTTTCTGCAGATTCTTCGTCTTCACTTGCGGCGTGCTCTAGAGCACGGCCGCTCGCTCCAGATCGAGAATCTACAGAAGCCTCCTTGCCCGTTTCGCGATTTTTCAATCCCTTGCGGTATACCCAGAGGGATTGAAAAATTGGTTCCCTAGCGACGTCGGCTTTGCTTTCAATTCCTTGTCTTCATTCGCGGCATGCTCTAGAGCATGGCCGCTCACTCCAGACTGAAAAATTGAAGCAGCCTCCTTGCCCGTTTCCCAATTCTTCAATCCCTTTTGGGTGCCATTCAG
>JBDKJI010000183.1:0-7731 GCA_039796655.1 Chlamydiota bacterium
CACATTCAATACTCTCGAGGCAGCAAAAAAGCATGAGCAGGAAATACAATTTTTTAAACGAAAATAATTAACGATTTAACATAGTAATTTGCATTTTATTTTCTTTTTTTATAAGTAATTATAATAGTCTTTCTTGCAAAATAGTCTTCTTTTTCTCATAATGAGCTTAATGAACCTATCCCACTATTCAAAAGGTTTGATTTTTGCAGTTTTTTCTCACACTTTTTTAAAGATCGCTTCGCAGGGCCTACTTGAAAAGTAGCCCAAGAAGCGATCTTTAAAAAAGGGGAAAAAAGCTCGAAAAGCGGACTATTTGAATAGTGGGATAGGTTCATATATCGAGAGGGATTGAAAGAGCTATATGAAGCGTTTTTTTATTATCGGCTCTCTGTTCATTTTTGCAGTCATTGCGCTTGCGGGGTGGTTGAAGCAACCGAAAGCTGATCCGTCTGTCGTTGTGTTGCAGGAGGAGGTAGTTGTCGTTTCTCCTGCCCCTGTTGTCACGCCTCCTAAAAAAAGCACTTCTATCGATACCCCAGAATTCGATCAAATCCAGCGCCTATTTGCCCTTGATTCGTCGAAATTGCCGATCGTGGAGACTTTAGTGTACACAAGCCGGGTTCCTTGGTTAAAGGGAAGGCCCGCTTGGATTGCCGACTACGCATCTCACTATGAGACGTCGCGCCACTTCATTGCTCGTTCGTTGAACAAAAAAGCAGACTATCTGACGCAAAAAGTGTCGCTGGGCGATCGGTTCAACGTATTTAAGCGGGATAAAAAAATCAGCTTTCGCCTCCTGGTCGATCTCGATGCTTGTAAGCTTCGGTTCTATTACGTCGATCACGACACCGAAGACAAGGTATTGTTGAAGACTTACACAGTGAGTGTTGGACGGATCGATCCAGAGAGAAAATCGGGGTATTTGACGCCAATAGGTACGTATACACTGGGGGAAAAAGTTGCAATTTACAAGCCTGGAACGATGGGTTTTTTCCAAGATAAAAAAACAGAGATGATCCGCATTTTTGGGACGCGTTGGATTCCCTTTGATCAAGAGCTTGCGGGTTGCACAGAACCTGCTAAAGCGTACGGTATTCATGGGACTCCATGGGTTGTCGACGCTAAGACGGGAGTGCTTGCTGAGGATCGCAGCCAAATCGGCAAATCCAATAGTGACGGGTGCATCCGTCTTGCTTCAGAAGATATCGAAGAGATCTTTGCGATTGTCATCACAAAACCGACGGTGATTGAAATTGTGAGGCATGCTCCATGACAACATTGCCTCACGAAAAGCAAATTCTCGAAGTGCAACAGACACTGGGTCGCCTCCGCGAACAAAATAGGGCCCAGCCTGTCTGGTCATCTGCCGAGCTGTACGCAATGGAGCAGAAGCTAGAGGATTTGAAAAAAGCGGTCTATTCACAATTGAAGCCATGGGATCGTGTTGCTATTTCACGCCACCCCATGCGTCCCCATACGCTGGACTATATTGAGCAGATGACTGAGGAATTTGTTGAAATCCATGGGGATCGCACATTTGCAGATGATCCTTCGATTGTCATGGGATTTGCAAAAATCGAAGGGCAAAAGTTTTTCATCATTGGTCAAGAGAAGGGCAAAGATACCGAAAGCCGCATTCGGCGTAACTTTGGCATGCCCCATCCGGAAGGGTATCGCAAAGCTTTGCGTGGGATGAAATTGGCCGAAGTATTCCAACTGCCTGTGATTGCTCTGATCGACACACCGGGGGCGTACCCTGGTTTGACTGCAGAAGAGCGGGGGCAGGGGTGGGCGATTGCACGCAACCTGTGGGAAATGGCTGAATTAAAAACTCCGATGATTGTCGTGATTATCGGCGAAGGGTGTTCTGGCGGCGCGCTCGGGATTGGCGTAGGTGACTCGATTGGTATGCTTGAACATGCCTACTACTCCGTGATCTCACCGGAAGGTTGTGCTTCGATTCTCTGGAAAGATCCATCGAAAAATGAAGTGGCGGCCGTTGCATTGAAGATGCAGGCAGAGGATCTATTGCCTCTTGGCATCATCGATCACAAAATCCCAGAGCCTCTGGGCGGCGCTCATTTAGACTCCAGCGCGATGGTACAGACCCTCAAGGAGTATATTGTGGAGCAGTGGGCCTTGTTAAAAAGCGTGCCCATTCGCATATTATTAGAAAAGCGCTACCAAAAATTCCGGAAAATGGGCAAATTTGAAGCGGTAAGATAAGCTGGCCGCTTATTTGTAGTCCGCAACATGTCACTCTAGCCTGTGGACATGTTGCGGACTACCTATTTGCGGACGGCTTGCACAATTCTGAAGCGACAATGAAACTGCTACTCTCCGCTGCACTGCGAAGCACACGCCATCTAACGTTGGGTTTAATTACCCTTGTCACCTTACTTCTTCTGACTATTGCCAATCAGATGGAGATGTTTTCTGTGGGACTCATGGCGACGACAGGCGCCGATTTTTTTGCCCTATTTACTCCTGAAGGTAAGAAAGTCAAAGACAAGATCAGTATCGATGACGTGATCAAGCGCTGGAATACAATTGACACAAACGGCGATCGGATCATTACCAAGCACGATGCTTCTGTGTATATGGCGCAAAGAGACGACGCCAATCCCCTGGCATGGGTCATGCACAAGGCGGCGGCTCATTTTGACATGGAAGAGCAGTTTTCGATGTTGATCGGCATTTTGGTTTCGGTGGCTCTTTTTAAAGCGATCTCCCTCTTTGCCGCTCGCTATGCAACGCAGCTATTATCCATTCGGGTTACGCGTGATTTGAGACAGCAATATTTTGAGCACATTCAGTCGTTGCCCTTGAGTTTTTATCAAGAGCACAATTTGGGGAGTCTGTCATCTCGGGCTGTGGGAGATGCGGGGCAGATCGCCTCATCGCTCAACTCGTGTCTGACCAACTATCTACAGACGCCTTTTACCATTGCTTCAACGCTTTTTGCTTGTTTCTATTTGTCGTGGAAATTGTCGATGATCATCTTTTTAGGTCTTCCCTTGATCGTATTGCCCGTCATCTTTTTGACAAAGCAGGTGAAGAGAATTACTCGGCAATTGCAGAAGAATCAAGAGACATTTACTTCGGTCTTACTCGATTTTCTAGCAGGGATCCATACAGTGAAAATTTTTGCGATGGAGGCGTTTTCACTACGTAAATATAAAGAGCAAAACGATCAAATGGCCGTTTTAGAAAGTAAAAGTGCCAAGTACGGCCTGTTGACACGGCCTGTATTGCATTTGATTGCAACAGCTTGCCTGGCTGTCGTCGTATTGTTTGGCCTGTATACTCTCCACATGACGGTAGGGCAGCTTTTGATGTTTTGTGGCCTACTTCACTTGTTCTACGAGCCTGTGAAGAAATTTGCCGAAGAAAACGCCAACATCCAAAAGGGCGTAGTGGCAGCCGAGAGGATGTTTGAAGTGCTCCATTTGAAGCCGCAAATCAACGACCGTGATGGAGCCATTGATCTGACTGGTTTTAAGCAGCTCATTGAGTTTGACCATGTGTGGTTTAAGTACAAAGATGAGTGGGTATTAAAAGACGTCTCGTTCCAGGTCCGGAAAGGGGAGGTAGTGGCTTTGGTCGGCGCTACGGGTGCCGGAAAATCGACTCTTGTGCAGCTTTTGCCGCGCCTTTATGAGGTGCAGCGGGGCGAAATCCGGATCGACGGTATTCCGATCAATACGTTAACGCAAAAATCGCTCCGCGATCAAATTGCGTTTGTGCCTCAGCGCCCCTTTTTATTCTATGACACTGTGGCTGAAAACATCGCTTTTGGCCGAAGCTTTACGAGGGAAGAAATGGTAGAGGCTGCTGAACAGGCATATGCTCATGAGTTCATCGTTGAGCTGCCTCAGCAGTACGATACACTGCTTGCCGAGATGGGCAAGACTCTTTCAGGAGGGCAGCAGCAGCGCCTTGCTATCGCAAGGGCGCTTGTGAAAAAAGCACCCATCTTGGTTCTCGATGAGGCGACCTCATCTCTTGATGCGATCTCTGAAGGGCGCATCCGTAAAGCGCTGCGAGAACTTGGTGCAGATGTGACTCAGATCTTGATTGCGCACCGCCTGTCGACAATTGAGCACGCCGATCGAATCCTCTTTTTCGAGCGGGGCAAAAAAATCGGGGAGGGGACTTTAAGTGAACTGTTGGAAACGTGCCTACCGTTTCGGATGATGTGGGATGCCTATCGCCACAGTTCGCTTGTGATCGTTTAGATCACGCGGTGGGGATGGTGGAAGGTGAACCCTTCGCCTTTGATTTTGTGGTTCGAAACGCGCTTATTGCCGCGGTCTAACGAGGCGAGTTTTGGATCCCAGGTGACTGACGGTAGCTGTAAATTGTTGGTGAGCGCGTCGTAGAGTTCTTTGCGCGTCGGATGATCATCGTCAGCAATATTGTAGATGCCTGTGAGGCGGTGCCTTGCTGCGTATTCTACGGCTGCCGCACAGTCATCGCGGTGCGCCATATTGGTGTAGTTTGCGCCGCTACCAGGCAAGGTTTGGCCTGCTAATTCTTTAGCTCTTTCTGAAAGAAGGCGGTGGGGCCCATAGATTTCAGCCAGACGCAAAATTGTCACGTCCCATCCCACTTCTGCAAGGCTTAAATACGTCTCTTCGGTGTCAATCAAAATACGGGCTGTATCTGACCCCCCCTTCAGAGCGCTTGTTTCATCGACCCACTGCCCATGATGATCGCCATATACACTTGAGCTGCTTGTGTAGATCAAACTGCAGGGTTTATCGATTTCAAGAGCAATACGGCGTAGAAGTTGCGCAATATCGAGATAGGCGCTTTGATAGTGATGAACGCTATCTGCCGCAATCGAGACTAAAATCAGATCGTTGTGTGCGATGAGCGGGATGAATTCTTCTTCTTTCGGTCCCTTGAGGACGACACACTTTTGGGCTACCTTAGACAGCTGCTTTAGTTTGAGAGGATTTCTTGTCGTTGCTGTGACATGAAATCCTTTGCTGTGCCACAGTCCAGCGACAGCGCTGCCGATATAGCCACATCCGATGATCGCTGCATTGTTCATGTCAAATGCCCCACCGTTATAAATGCTTTTTTCAAGTTTTCGTTTTCCTTCTTGTCAAAAGCGCCGCTTCCATTGAGCCATAAGACATAATCTTTGGGTACTTCGGCAAGAGGTTTACCGGCGTGTTTGCCAAACGGCATTCTCAGAACATCGCTTGCTTGGCTGACAAGACGCACGATTGTTTCCCAATTGAGATCGCCGATCATGCGGCTCAAGACGTCGGCTAGTACCATCACATCGTCGAGCGCTCTATGCGCTTGATTGGGCGCGATGCCGTAGACTTCTCGTAAAAACTGCAGCGTGTGCTTTGGTAAATCGGGACGATACTTGCGGGCCCACTTCAGCGTATCGAGGTATTTCCATGCGGGTATTGTAAGCCCCCCTCGGATAAACTCTGCTTCGAGCATAGGTTTATCGAACGCATCGTTGTTGTGGGCAATGAGCAAGGCCGGCCCTTCGCAAAACGTGCTAAAGTTTTGGAGCGCTTCGGTTACTTTGGGGGCTCCCTTTACCATTGCGTCAGTGATGTGGTGGATGGCGGTTGCTTCCGCAGGGATGGGGCATTCGGGGTCGATGAAAGTGGAAAAACTCTTTTTCGTGTGAGAATCGTAGGCGGCGATCTCGATGATGCGATCTTTTCCAATGCGGATGCCTGTGGTCTCTGTGTCGTAAAAAATGGCTCTAAAATCCATACATCGAGGATGGCTTAAAGATCGTTTTTTAGGCAACGTTTTCACGTTGCCTCGACTTTGTACATTTTTCGGATGCGAGTTTTGTAAGATTTTTACCTGCAATGGGTTACTGATGTCTGCAATCGGCTTGAATAAGCCATTGCAGACATCAGTAACCCATTGCAGGTAAAAAGATTGTGAAAATCGCACCGAAAAATGTACAAAGTCGAGGTTGCCTAAAAAACTAGCTTTCGGCCATGCTCATTGAGCATGAGAACGTTTATTTTTTTTGCCATACTCATCGGATGCGCAAGTTGCTTTCAAACATATAATGATGAAGCTGAGTTAAGGACGGTCCCTGTCACCAACAACCCTCACGTCGTTCCCAGCCACGGTTCTGGCTTCCCCATGGGTGGCGGCGGATGATCTCCGTTTGACACCTGCCGATTGAGTCGATTACAATAAGCCTTGAGCATGACCAAGCAACCCCGATTGTTTTCGTGCGACCGTAAAAAGGTCGCAAGTGAATTAGGTAAAAATCTCCTAATCAAAGCGTTACGTGAGTGTCTTGCAATCCGCAACTTTGAAATTCGCGGTGAAGTCGCCTACTCCCAGGGGAACGTGGGTGGTTTCTATCACTCGTACATGGGACAGGAAGCAATTCAGGTTGGTTGTATTGCTGCGGCTGGCTCAAATCATTGGTATACAACTACTTATAGATGTCACGCGCTCGCTTTGCTTCTCGGTGTTACGCCGAATGAGGCCATGGCGGAGCTATATGGGCGTTCCACGGGTATAGCTCAGGGACGCGGTGGGTCGATGCATATGTATACAGATCGGATGCTCGGCGGGCTTGCGATCGTGGGGGGACATATTCCGATTGCAACAGGGGCCGCTTTTTCGATCAAGTACCAGGGCCAAAAGGATTTGGTTTCGTTTTGTTTTCTCGGTGACGGCGCTGTTGTGCAAGGCGCATTTCACGAGGCGCTGAATCTAGCTTCTTTATGGAGTTTGCCGTGCATTTATGTGATTGAAAACAATCAGTGGGGCATGGGTACGGCCGTAGAGAGAGCTGTGTGTGTTAGCCCGATTGCTGAACATTTTGCCCAGAGCTACAATATCGAGTCATACACGGTGGACGGGATGGATTTTCTATCGTGTTATGCATGTTTTAAGGAGGTCGTCGCTAAAACGACCCACTCCGCAAGGCCTGTATTGATCGAGGCTCTTTCTGAGCGTTTTCGGGGACACTCCATTTCTGACCCTGGACTCTATCGATCCAAAGACACTCTTAAACAGACCATGGAGCGAGATCCTATTTTGATATTGAAAAATGATCTGATCGCTCAGGGCTGGATCGATGAAGAGACGTTTTTGGCTTATGACAAAGAGGCAAAAGAGACGATGCTTGCTGCCATGCGCTTTGCTGAAGAGAGCCCATGGCCCGACCCCATGATGTTGGAAGATGGCGTCTACGCTCCTGGGGAGACTTAAGTCATGGCGGGACAAATCGTTGAGATCCGAGAAGCGTTACGACAAGCAATCGATGAAGAAATGACTCGCGATAAAAAGGTATTCATTATCGGCGAGGAAGTGGCTGAATACGATGGCGCTTACAAGGTGACAAAAGGGCTCTTGGCAAAGTGGGGCGCCAAGCGAGTGATCGATACGCCTATTTCAGAAAACGGTTTTGTTGGCCTTGCGATTGGCGCTGCGCAAACGGGACTGCGACCGATTGTTGAGTTCATGAGTTGGAACTTTTCATTCGTCGCTTTTGATCAACTGGTCTCAAATGCTGCCAAAGCATACTACATGTCGGGGGGCCGTTTTCCTGTACCTGTCGTGTTTCGTGGACCCAATGGCGCTGCTGCGCAGGTATCGTGTCAACATTCGCACTGCGTCGAGGCAATCTACGGTCATTTGCCGGGATTTATTGTGATTGCGCCGAGCAACGCTTATGATGCAAAGGGGCTTTTAAAATCGGCGATCCGCGCCAATAAT
>JBDKJI010000184.1:0-4069 GCA_039796655.1 Chlamydiota bacterium
GCATGTCTTCTTTGATGGCCTCAACAGCGAGCTTCTGGTCGTCGGTGGCCACATAGGGAAAGTCCTCTTCAAAGTGCCGCATCAGCTCGCTATCTTCGGGGTATTTCATACCGCCTTGCACTTGCCTTGCAGCATACATTTGCAACAGATCGTGGGCGTAGCCGACGATCTGCGACTGCGCTTGCACCCGGATCGTCTGCCATCGCTTGGTGCCGAGTTGGCTTAAGTTCGGCGCTTCTTCGCGCGTGCCGATGTAGCGAGAGACAAGGTGTGACTGGGAGAGGGGGACGTACAGTTTGCTCCCTTCAGCGTATTGCAGGGCGAGGTACTCGGTCTCTTGGCCGAGGTGGTTCGATTGTTTTTCAACGCCGAGGTAGCGGCCGACGCCGCTGTGGAAGTGGACGACGAAATCGCCAGGCGTCATTTCATGGAAATGCGATGCGCTTGCGTGGTGGGCCGAGCGCCACTGTTGGCGGCGGATCGTTTGGCGGTGTGTGACGTCGCTACTGGCGATGATCGATATGTTGAGTTCAGGGATCGAAAACCCTGCTGTGATCCCTTCGGTGGGTTTGGTCTCATTGTCGATAACAACAGGGCCAAATGGAGAGCTTACAGCCTCGATTGGAAATGTTTTGCCAAACGCTTCCATCACTGACCCGTCGCCAAAATGGCTCAACGCTTCTTTTGGCATGAACAGATGTGTGTCAATGAGTGAGAGCACTTCGTCGATCGAACCAAAGTAGGGAGGCTGTGGGCCTCCGATGGTGGTCCAACTGTTTTCGATGGCGAGAAGATCATCCCACACGACGATCGGCTCTTCGGGGAAATAGTCGAAGAGCGTGGCTAATTTGCTTGCCTGCTTGAGTAAACGGAGCTCATCTGCGGGGAAGAGATAGAGCATCTCAGCTTTACCACTCGAAGTTTGGCTGACGGGATCAAAGGTGCGGATCGTTTCAACTGTGTCATCGAAGATCTCAACGCGATAGGGCGAGGCAGCGCTGACGGGGAAGATATCGACGATCGAGCCACGGAGTGCAAACTCGCCTTTGTCTGTTACAACGGGCCCTCGTCTATAGCCGAGGGCCGTCAAGAACGACTCAATTTGAGCAAACGGCACAGCCGAGCCTTTTTTCCAAATACCAGAGCGCGCCTTGAGTTGTGTGGGGGGGATCACGCGTTGTAACAACGCGTGCAGCGATGTGAGGCAAATCAGCGGCCCAGAGTTGTGGAGGAGTTTATACATGGCGAGGTATCTCTTGCCTACAATATCGAGGCTCGGCGCAATCTCATCTTTGGGCAGTGTTTCCCAGGCCGGAAATTCCACAGGCTCATGTTGTAAAAAAAATGCAATGTCTTGAAATAGCGCGTCTTCACTTACGCCCTCCGAAACGACGAGAAGAGGCTTTTTTGTCTCTTGGGCTAAAAATGTGAGTAAAGCTCCCTTCGCGCCGCTGGCGAGCTCTGAGATCGCAAAGGCGCCTTTTTTTTGCAGACCCTGAGCAAGGTGCTTGAGCGAGGTAATTTTGTTAAGATGAGGCAGCATGGAGTTGGCGTCGGATGTGCTCGATGGCCTCTAAGAGGCCACTTGGTTTTTTGCCGCCGGCTTGTGCCATGTGTGGCTTGCCGCCACCACCGCCTTGGATGAGGGGCGCGGCCTCTTTGATCAAGGCTGTGGCTGTGATCCCTTTGGACACAAGATCGTGACTCACTGCGATGAGGAGCTGACACTTGTCTACACCTTGCATGCCGAGGGCGATGACGCCCGACAGCATCTTGGCCAGGAGTTCGTCGGCAAACGGAGCTAGCTCATCGCCTGACAACGGCACTTCCCGTCCGATGAACGTGCATGTCCCCAGCTTCTCTTGCGTCGCCAAACACTCTTGGACAAGCGCCTTGAGCTCTTTGCCTCTGAACGCTTTTACCGAGGCTTGGAGTTCTTTTTGCTCTTGTAGCAAGGCGTTCAACTTTTCAACGAGTTGTGCAGGCGGGCTTTTGATGAGCGAGGCAGCGTGAATCAGAAGGGCCTCTTGCTGACGGACCCACTCTTCGGCGGCTTTGCCTGTTAAGGCTTCGATCCTGCGCACGCCAGAGGCGATGCTGCTTTCTTTAGCAATTTTAAAAAGGCCGATTTTGCCCACTCGATCAACGTGGGTGCCGCCGCAGAGTTCTTTGGAAAAATCGATGTCGACAACGCGCACGGTGTTGCCATACTTTTCACCGAAAAACTGTTTGATGTCTCCCTTTTGGCTCGCTTCTGCAAACGGGATCTCATAGGTCGTCACGGCCTGGTCGGTACGGATCTTGTCGTTGACAAGATCTTCAATCCCACAGAGCTCTTCTTTGGTGAACGCTTTGTGGTGGTTGAAGTCGAAGCGGAGGCGTCCTGCGTCGACGAGAGAGCCCGCTTGTTTGATGTGGGGCCCAAGTACTTTGCACAGAGCCCAATGGAGAAGGTGGGTTGCCGTGTGGTTATTTTGGATTAATAGGCGTCTTGTCCCTTCAACGCTTGCCTCTACAGAGGCAAGCGTTGTGAAATGACCTTTTTTCACGATCCCTTCGTGCGCAATCACGCCCGGGTAGGGCGATGTTGTTTGCACAACCTCAAACAGTGCGTTCTCCCCATGGATCACACCTTGATCGCCCACCTGACCGCCCATCTCGGCGTAAAAAGGGGTCTGATCTAAAAGCATCACGCCGTGCGTTCCTTCTTTGAGCTCGTTTGTAAACGCGCCACTTTGCACCAAACCAATGATCCGCGCAGAGTGGGCTTTATGCGCGTAGCCGACAAAACGGCATGCAGGGTGCGCTTTAGCAAACGCGGCAAAAAAGTTTGGATCAAACGTCTGCGATACGCCCTTTTGTGCTTGGCGAGATACTTCTTTGGCTTTCTCTTCGAGCTCTTGGAATCGCCCCTGGTCGACAAATAATCCTTCATCTTTAGCAATCAGCAAAATCTCTTCGATCGGTAGACCATACGTGTCTTTCAACTTAAAGGCTTCATCGCCGCTGATTTTCTTTGAACTGCGCGCGCCTGCCAGCACCTGCCCCAGCAAATTGCCGCCGCGCTGCAAGGTTCTAAAAAACGCTTCCTCTTCTGTCGTGAGAATCTCGGTGATCCTTGCCTCTGCGCTCTTGAGCTCAGGGAAGTCGGCGCCCATTTCGGAGACAAGGCGCGGCAAGACGCGCGCCATGAAGGGCCTGTCGAGCCCAAGCTGGCGTCCGTAGCGGACGGCTCTTCTCAGTAATTTACGCAGCACATAGCCCCGATCTGTGGGGCCTGGCTGCACGCCGTCGGCGATCGCAAACGAAAGAGTACGGATATGATCGGCAATGACGTGGAACGCTGGCGCGATCGATGCGGCATACGCTGTATGGCTTACGTTTTCCACTTCGGCAATCAAGCTCCGTAACACATCTGTCTGGAACACCGAATCGACGCCCATTTGCAGCGAGACGACGCGCTCCAAACCAGCGCCCGTGTCGATCGACGGCTTGGGTAGCGGCGTCATTTGTCCCGAGGCGCTCTTGTTGTATTGCATGAAGACGAGATTCCAAAACTCTAAAAACCGCTCACCTGTCGGATCATCGACTGGATTTGCCCCTGTGCCAAACGCCTCGCCGCGGTCGTAGAGCATCTCGGAACAAGGACCGCAAGGGCCTGTATCGCCCATGCTCCAAAAGTTTTCCTTCTCGCCGAATCGGACGATGCGAGAAGGGGTAATATGTTTTTCCCACAAAACGGCCGCCTCATCATCGTCTCTAAAGACAGAGACCCAAATTCGGTTCGGATCAAAGCCAAAAATTTGGGTGGCGACTTCCCAGGCGTAACCGATTGCCTCTGCCTTAAAGTAGTCGCCAAACGAAAAGTTACCGAGCATCTCGAAGAAGGTGAGGTGGCGCGAGGTGTGTCCCACGTTATCGAGGTCATTGTGTTTGCCTCCAACGCGCACGCACTTTTGGGTCGTCGTAGCGCGGGTGTAATCCCGTTTTGACGAACCCAAAAACACATCTTTGAACTGGTTCATCCCCGCGTTGATGAAGAGGAGCGAAGGGTCATCGTGGGGAATCA
>JBDKJI010000185.1:0-4047 GCA_039796655.1 Chlamydiota bacterium
CGGGCGGCGTCGGCTTTTCTTCAAATTGTTCGTCTTCACTCGCGGCGTGCTCAAGAGCACGGCCACTCGCTCCAGAACGAAAATTTGAAGAAGCCTTCTTGCCCGTTTCGCGATTCTTCAATCCCTCGCGGTATAAACAGTCTCTTACTCAGCGGCTTCTTTATCTTCGATGATCTCGAGATTGACGCGAAGACCATTGCGACTTGCGACCGACATCAATAGGGTGCGGATCGCATTGATCGTTTTGCCTTTTTTGCCAATGATCTTGCCGATGTCTGATTTTTCTACGCCGAGCTCAATAATCAGTGTATTCGTCCCACCTACCTCTCGGATCTGTACTTGATCAGGGTGGTCGACGAGATTTTTAACGATGTATTCTACAAATTCCTTCATGGGTCATACCTCTTTTCGGTCAGTCGTTCGAAGTTCAAAAAACAATACCTTCCGAGGATAAATTTTACAACAGGTGAGGTTAAAAATCTATAGAGAAGATGACTCAAGCGCAAGAGCGTCGTTTTTGCAAATCTTTAATATCCAGCTCTTTATGTCTTCTGGTAAAGGGGCTGTCAAAATCAACGGCTCTTTTGTGATGGGGTGGGCTAGTTTCAGTTGGTAGGCGTGGAGAAGAGGGCGCATAGCCCCAAGGGAAGCTCCGATGCGGGGGTTGCCGTAGACGGCGTCTCCCAGGATTGGGGTGCCAATCGCTTTGAGGTGGACGCGAATTTGGTGAGTGCGGCCTGTTTTAGGGCGGGCTCGAATGAGGCTCAAAGACTCGTTATGGGCGATCACATCGATCTGCGTGATGGCTTCTTTGCCGTCTGGTAAAACGGCCATTTCTTTGCGCTCTGTGGGGTGTCTACCGATGGGACGGTTGATGAGGCCATTTTGGGGTTTGCCGACGCAGATGGCGAGATACGTCTTGTCAATTGTGCGACTTGTAAAGGCTTCAATGAGTCGGCTGTGGGCGGCGGCGGTTTTGGCTGCAATCAAAACGCCTGTTGTCTCTTTATCGAGGCGGTGGACGATACCGGGCCTTAATGGATCTGTGCCTACTGTGCTGATTTGACTGCAGTGATATACAAGGGCGTTGGCAAAGGTGTGAGATCGATGGCCGGGGGCGGGGTGAACGACAAGGCCGGCTGGCTTGTCAATGGCAATCAGGTGCTCGTCTTCATACAAGATCGTCAGTGGGATCGCTTCGGGTTCTAAAGAGAGCTTCTCTAGAGCTTCGAAACACACCTCGACTTCATCGTCTTCGGCAAGCAGCACTCTTTTTTTGACAAGCGCTCCGTTAACTAGGACGAGACCTTTATCAATAATTTTTTGAAAGTAGGTGCGTGAGAATTCGGGGAAGCGTCCTGTAAGCCACAGATCGAGTCTTTGTCCTTCCTCATCCGAGGCAACGAGGTAGGTTTGTATGTCATCCGTCATCGAGTTCAAGAGCGCATTTTACCGCTCTGGACTTGTTCTATTCAATCTTGTTCGTGACCGGGGCGCATTTTCTTGAGGGCTTTGACCGATTTTGCTTGGTCTTTTTGGATCTCGCGATTTAAATTTTGAATGAGCACATTCCACAATTTTTGGGCCTCTTTGGAGTCAAAGTGCATCCCTAAAAAAGTCATGGATTTGGCTGCGACTTGGCCGCCGTGGTAGGTGAATGCTTTTGGTTCTTTGCCAGAGGCGGATGGTTTTGCAATGGGGGATTGAGGTGTGTTGGGATCGATCGGGTTGGTATCTGCCATATAGTACGGAATTCTAATCGGAATGCAATATCTATGCACCCACTTTTAAGATTTGCAAACCAACGTCTCTTTATCGATGGGACAGCTGTATTGGGCATAAGCTACAAGACAGCCCAGCTTCCCTTTTTAGAAATGATGGCTCGTGCGGCAGAGGGTTTTGTTGGGGAAAAGCGCCTTTTTTTTCCTTATCCCACGGTGCTACTTCGGACGTGCAATCGGATTGAGATCTATTTTAGCGCGCCCGATCTGGGGAGTGCCCACTCGGCCATTTTAGCGCTCCTGCGCCGATCGATGGAAGAGCCGTTTGAGCATCGCCTGTATTCGTATTTTGGGGTTGATTGTTTGACGCACTTGTGTCGCGTGGCGGCGGGGCTCGATAGTGCCAGTTTAGGAGAGAGCGATATTCAAAGGCAGGTGAAGCTTGCCTATTTGGCCCAAGACAAGGGGTTACCGAGCGCGATGCACCGGGTGTTTCAAAAGGCGCTGCATATTGCCAAGAAGGTAAGGCAAGAAGGGCTTTTAGGTCCTGCGCCCTCACTGAACAAAGCGATTTGGGAAGCGGCAAGCGAAACGCTTGGTTCTCTTGTGCATCAGAACATACTCCTCGTCGGTTTTTCCGATATCCACCGTTCTCTTGCCGCCTATCTGACACAGCGGGGGGCTTCCAACATCGTGTTTTGCACAAAAGATCCATCCCTTTTACCGGAAGTACGCGCCGTTGATCGATCTGCGCTGCATCGCTGGTCTGATTATGGCGTTGTGTCGGCGGCGACCGCCGCCGACACCTACCTGATTACTGGCACGACGCAGAAGGCGGTCGCTGTATTTGATTTGAGTTTGCCGCGCGTGGTTGACCCCGCGATTGCATCCAACAAAAACGTGACTCTTTGGAACATTGAAGAGATTAACCGCCTTGTGCGAGAGCAACAAGGCATCCAGACTGACCGGCTGCTACTATGCGAAGCGATCATCCGAGAGAGGATTATCAGAATGCAGCGTGACCTGGGAAGCGGGGGAACGGAATCACATCGCGGATGTTTTCCATGCCACTTGCAAACAGAATAAGCCGTTCAAATCCGACCCCGAATCCCGCATGGGGCACGCTGCCGAATTCCCTAAGCTCCAAGTACCATTGATAGTCTTCTTTGTTCAGTTTAGCGCCTAAGATTTTTGCCTCGAGGTAGTCGAGTCTTTCTTCTCTTTGCGCTCCACCGATGAGTTCTCCGATTTTAGGGACCAAAATATCCATCGCGGCAACCGTTTTGCTATCGTCGTTATCGCGCATATAAAACGCTTTGATCGCCTTGGGATAGTCGGTGAGGATGACGGGCTTTTTACAATATTCTTCGGCCAGATAGCGTTCGTGTTCTGACTGGAGGTCGATCCCCCATGATACGGGGAACGCAAACGTTTTGGGCGCCTTTTGTAGAATCGAGATTGCATCTGTGTAGGTCAAATGGGCAAACGGCGATTCGGCAACATGGCGCAGGCGCTCTAAGAGATTAGGTTCGATGTGTTTGTCAAAAAAGGCTAAATCCTCGCCGCAGTGCTCCATCGCATATAGGACACAAAACTTGAGATAACTTTCAGCGCACTCCATGTTGCGGCTGAGATCGGCAAAGGCCATCTCTGGCTCGATCATCCAAAACTCGGCCAAATGTCGTGTCGTATGCGACGGTTCAGCTCTAAACGTGGGGCCAAATGTATAAATATCCGACATCGCAAGGGCAAGGCATTCTCCCTCGAGTTGTCCCGACACAGTGAGGTAGGTGGGTCTGCCGAAAAAGTCCTCTTCAGGATGCGTCCATCCCTTTTCGGAGGTCATGACGCGGAACATCTCGCCGCCCCCTTCGCAGTCTGAGCCTGTAATGATCGGTGTTTGGACGTATAAAAAGCCGCGCTGTTGGAAGAAAAGGTGTGTGGCAAAAGCGAGAGCATTGCGCAGGCGCAGCACAGCGCCTTGCGTGTTCGAGCGAGGTCGTAAATGGGCAATGGTGCGCAAGTATTCAAACGTGTGCCTCTTTTTTTGCAGAGGGTAGCGGCTCGGGTCAGCTTTGCCGATGACCTGGACTGACCCTGCCCTGAGTTCAATCGCCTGATTTTTCCCCGGGCTTTCAACAAAAATACCGTGGACTTGGATCGAGGCTCCTGTGTTGAGATCGAGTTTGATTCCCTCGTAGCCGGCTACCGTGTCATCGATGATCACTTGCAAGTTGAGAAGGGTTGATCCGTCATTGAGCTCCACAAACACAAACGATTTTTGATCGCGCATGGTGCGGATCCAGCCCGATACATTGGCCTTTTT
>JBDKJI010000186.1:0-2967 GCA_039796655.1 Chlamydiota bacterium
GTTACAGAGAATCGACGAAGTGAATGCAAGGCTTTACCCAATCTTTGGCGGCCAGGTATTCCAGAGGGCGGATGATAAATTGCATGAGTTTGGTTTTGCCCCAGAACATGTCTCTGCAATCGTACTCAATCAGTTTGAAGGGCAGCTTGATTCTGGGATGTTTATGCGGGCATTGCGTGCAAAAGCGCAAAGCCTCGGCATTACGATTCGATATGGCAGTCAGGCCGAGCGGCCGATTGAAACTCCATCGGGTCTTGTTGTCAATGTGACTACAAGAGGGCAAAAGATCCCATTTGGCGCGCGCGGCGTTGCGGTGTGTGTGAACGCGTTTACATCAGAGCTGATCCCAGAGATCGAGATTGTTCCAGGCAGAGCGCAAATTTTAGTGACAGAACCTCTGGATCAACCGCTTGCATTTGATGCTCCCATGCACATGGGACAGGGATTTTGGTTTTTTCGGCCTCTGCCCGGGAATCGCCTTTTGCTCGGAGGTGGAAGGAATCTTGATTTTGCAGGAGAAACAACGACGCACATGGAGACGACTTCGAATATCATGGGGCCTTTGAAGAAGATTTTGTCTACTGTGATTCTTCCTGGACAGGATCCTCGTATTGAGCGGGCGTGGTCTGGTATTATGGGCTTTTCAGACGATCACTGTCCTCGTATCGAAGAGGTGTTGGGATTGCCTAATGTGGTCGTGGGATTCGGTTGCAATGGCATGGGAGTTGCTAGAGGATATCGAACGGGCCAAAAAACAGCTGCGCTTTTGCTTGAGAGATCTCATATCATTTGTTATTAGGGGATGAACCGTATCACGGTGCAGTTTACTTTCAAATGTCGTTTTTATTAAACAAATATGATCGTTATTATTTAATTATTTTTCTGTATGCCGAAGGTGCGGATCCCATTTTTGATGTCTTCTTTGCCAAAGTTGATCAGCATGCCAAAGGGTTTGTTCATGAGGCGCATGTGCGTGATGAGCTGGTTTTGGTAGTATGGGTAATCATAACCTGTTGCTTTCACCTCGATAATCAGTTGGTTGTTGACGAGAATATCGAGAAAAAAGGGCTCTCGGATCGGTACTTCTTTGTACAAAACTTGGATGGGCACTTGCCTTTGTACTGCAAAACCGAGCAGTGTTAGCTCGTGTCCTAGCGCTGCTTCGTACACGTTCTCGAGTAGACCGGGTCCACCGAGGATCCGATGGACTTCAGCAGCGGCGGCGGTGATTTTATCGGAAAATAGACTTCCTCGATCCATCGTGGAAAAAGTCTATAAAAATTTTGCATTTTTTGCACGTCGTTAAAAAACAATTTTGTTTTGTCCGTGCCTGTTGTAGAATCTTCCCTTTTTTGAGGAGGGCGATGGTAAGGGTTGTGTTATTCGTTGTATTTTTCGCTTTTAGTTTGGGAGCGGCAGAAGGCTTTGTTGTGTTCTCGGGTTCGGGGAATCGAGATCTGAGCGAGGCGATCGCGGGGCAACTTGGTATTGATCTTGGTCGAGCGATTGTGGGGCGGTTTAATGATGGGGAAATCAGAATTCAGATTTTGGAAAATATTCGTAACCGCGATGTCTTTATTGTGCAGTCGGTTTGTTTATCGGAAGAGGCCTCAGTCAACGATAACTTGATGGAACTTTTCTTGATGATCCGCGCGATGAAGAGAGCTTCTGCTAAGAGTGTCACTGCTGTGATTCCCTACTATGGGTATGCAAGGCAAGATCGCAAGACGCAAGGCAGGGTGCCGATTTCAGCGTCGGATGTTGCGATGATGCTTGAGACCGCAGGCGCTGACCATCTGATTTCAGTCGATTTACACTGCGGGCAGATTCAGGGTTTTTTTCACCAAGTGCCTGTCGATAATTTGTACGCCTCGTACATGTTCGTGCCTCATATCGCTAAGTTAGGGCTGCATGATGTGGTTGTCATTTCGCCAGATGCAGGGGGCGTTGAGCGCGCAAACCATTTTTTAGAGGGCTTAAGACTTCTGGGTATCCCGGCTCGTCTCGCAGTGTTCGTGAAACAGCGCTCCGCACCTGGTGTTGTTGCGTCGATGAATCTCGTGGGTGATGTGCAGGGCTGTGATACTGTGATTATTGACGATATTTGCGATACCGCAGGCACTCTTGTGGAAGCTGCCAAAGAGTTAAAAGGGCGGGGTGCAAGGCGCATTTTTGCTTGTGTGACGCACCCGCTTCTGTCGGGTCCTGCTTGCGAACGGATCGGTAGTTCCACATTGGAACAATTGATTGTGACTGACACGATCCCCATGCGCGGAGGGGTCCCTGCTAACATTTGCCAAGTGTCAATCGCACCTCTTTTGGCGGCGGCGATTTTACGCACCAATAATGGGGAGTCTTTGTCTCAGCTTTTTACCTTTCCCCCTGCGATGTGATGGTATACCCAGAGGGATTGAAAAATTGGGAAACGGGCAAGGAGGCTTCTTCAGATTCTCGATCTGGAGCGAGCGGCTGTGCTCTAGAGCACGCCGCAAGCGAGGATGAGAAATCTGAAGAAAAGCCGACGCCGCCCGAAACCAATTTTTCAATCACGAAGGGTATATTACAAGAGTCGTCTAGCTTGAGCTTGGAGTAGGGCAAATGTGAGAAAGCCATCGCGTAATGGGACTTGAGTTTGCACGCCATTGATGGGCACTGTGAGAAATCCATCGATGAGTCCTTGTTGGAGCTGATCGAATGTCACGATAACGCGGCCGGCAATGGCTTCTGATTCTTCGGGTTCAGCGGCGTCGCTGGCGGTGACGGTTCCTGCATAGACGGGGATAATTGTGCCGAGGATACCAGAATCAGGGGCGATGTTTCCGAGAAAAATCATATTGGTTAGCGCAATACCCGCTTCTTCCTTGGCTTCTCTTTTTGCGGCTCCTTCAGCTGTTTCGTTGAACAAAACGCCGCCACGCGGGATTTCGAGTTCCCATGATCTTGTTGCGTGCCGGTAGTGGATGAGAA
>JBDKJI010000187.1:0-4523 GCA_039796655.1 Chlamydiota bacterium
TCCTTCTTCGAGGGATCTGTACGCTGCAAAAAAACGGATCGCTCGCAATTGCTTTAAGAGTTCAGCGCTGGACCGTGTCGTTGCTAGGATCCGTTCTCAAATGAGCGATGCCGATAGGGAAGCGCAGATCGTTTTGATTCGTAAGTCATTTCAAACAAATACAATGAAGAAAAAAACCAAACCCATAGTCCCCAGAATTGCAACCACAAAGGCGCCTGTTTCGGTGTTGCGAGTTGTACAAGATTTGGCCTCCGGCATCTATGAGGGAGCCTTTGTTTCAAAGGATGGTGCGTTAGGATGGCTCGCCTTTGAGCCTGCTTTCAATTTAGATGAGTGGCATTTGCAGCCGATTGGTGAAACTTTGTATTCGGGACGGCTGGGGATTGCTTTGTTTTTTGCGGCGCTTGCCAAAATCTCTAAAGAAAAAAAGTGGCGTATAGCAGCGCTACAGTGCCTGATCCCTTTAAGGGCAGCGCTGGCAGAGCCGCCGAACACAATCGGGCCGATTGTCCATTCGATGGGGGGCATGGCAGGCATTGGGAGCCTTCTATATGGTCTTTTGTGCATTAGTCGTTTAATTGAGATGCCATCGTTGGCTTTAGAAGGGATTTCCCTTATCGATCAGTTTGACGAGGCAACATTCGAGCTCGACACTGAGGGCGATCTCATCTACGGCAGCGCAGGGCTTTTGCTTGCGCTTTCAACATACAGTGTGCTTGTCGAAGCTCCTCAAGCGCTTCGTTTAGCGGCCCAGTGTGTGCGCTATCTCATCAGCAAAGCAGAAAGCTACCACACTCCAGAGCCGAGCAACGTCCATTTGGGGCTTTCGCATGGCGCAAGCGGGATTGCACTGGCCCTTCTTCGGGCCACAAAGATTCTTCCGGACCAAGCTTCAATGCTCACAGAGGCAGCTGCGAAAGCCCTTGCTTACGAACGTCGCTTTTTTTCTGAAAAAGAGCGCAATTGGCCGAGACTCAATAGCCAAGAATCCATCATGCAATACCAATCGAGCTGGTGCCACGGCGCGACGGGTATCGGGCTCATGCGCCTTTCTGTTTTGTCTTTGTTGCCTCAGGATCTTTACATTCGCAACGAAATTGACACGGCTTTGCAAACCACGATCGCCTATCTCAATCAGGGCTCTCTGACGCTTTGCTGCGGCCTAGCGGGCCGCTTAGAATTTTTGCACGCAGCGCGTCATGTTCTAAAAACGGATGACCTGTCAGCGACGATCGCAGACGCTATTGCGACACTGGCTCACAACATCCAATTGCCTCACGTCGTCGATGCGCAACACAACCCTGGCTTGATGCAAGGCGCAGCAGGTCTTGGTTTTTCTTTACTTCGCGCTATCGACCATCATAAAATGTTGCCTAACATACTAACGCTTAGTTGATTGCTGGGTGGAACTCGATCTTAAACTCGATTGGCCCAACGCGGTGTGAGGGGAGGTATAAGACATCCACTTTGACAATGTGTTGGGGGGTCAACAGCACATAGCCCCCTTCGGTCTTGATGATTTGGACGATCGCCTCGCCGCTGCCGATCACGTCGTAGAGCCTTGTGTCGGAGAGAATCGTATCGATTTCTCTCGCGCTTTGCGCGAGAGGGGATAGCACGGCGAAAAGAGATGTTGTAGCGAAGAGCAAAAGAGCTGTGATTTTGGTTCTCATACCTTTGCATTTTCTCAATTCTCGAATAAAAGCAACACTTTTTTCTTGTCATCGTCGCCTTCTTTCAGATATATCCCCCTAAAAAAGGGGCATCACCATGCGTCTTGGACTATTGTGTCTTGTGATCGGTTCTGTTGCGTTTGCAAGCAACTCAAAACTTGCGCCGCCATCTAAAAACACTCCGGTGCCATTTGATGCCGACTTGTTTCGCAGAGATGCTCAGGTGATTTCAGGTCACGGTGAGTTTCTCTACTGGCGTGTTCAGGAAGGTGCTTTAGACTACGCCCTGAAGATGCGAGGCCAAGCGTGGGGACCAACACCCTCTTATGCACAGGGTGTATTTAAAAACGGCACCTTTAATGGCGATCCTGGGTTTCGTCTTGCGATGAGCTTTTTTAGAGCACCGAAGTATTGGGAAGTGAAATGGCAATACACAAGACTGACCGCGGCGGGCAGCAATAGCGCGAATGCACCGACAGCGGCCAACCAATTTTTAACAGGTACATGGCCGCAGCTGATTGCAACACCGCTGAGGAAGGCGCGAAGCTATTTGCATTTAAATTACAATACAGCTGATCTGCTCGTCGATCGCTTTTTTAATCCTAATCCTCATTTGCGCCTGCGTTTGATTGGAGGCGGTACTGTCGCGTGGATGAACCAAGATTGGAACATTTATTACTCGAATGCGCTCGGGCAAGCCTCTCATGTGCGTAATCGTTGGAAATATGTGGGAGGTGGTTTTCGCGTGGGCACGATGGTCGACTGGTATTGGGGGCTTGATGTGTATGTGACAGCTCTTGCGACAACAGGGCTTCTCATGGGCAGCTATCAAAATCAGGCTGAGCAAACAACTTCGATGGCTGTCGATGCGGCCGATAATCCATCGATTCCAGTGAGACACAGCAAATACCAAGATGTCCGCTCTGTGTACACATTGCAGTTTTATTTCGGCCCTTCCTATCAGAAGAATTTTACCAACAACCGTATCGAAGTGTTTTTAGGTTACGAGATCAATAGTTGGTTCAATATCCATGAGGTGTACCGCTCTACGGCTAGCACTGCCGCTGCGAGTAAAGAGACGTGGATTAACGGATCGGGGATCGCGCTCCAGGGGCTGACGACAAGGCTTACGGTCGATTTTTAGCAGCTCAAAGGGATCAGAAAATTGACGAACCCTCATTTTGCAGACACCTTCTTAGGTTTTGCCTTAAATACGCCATAGGGTTGAATCAAATACACCTCGCTCACTTTTTGATCATTATCTAAGATAAATCGAACCGTATAGCCCGCCATCGATTTGACTGAGAATTCGTTTGTTGTTGACGGGATAAGTTCGTAGATTGGTTGTCCTGGAATGATTGCTGACAGGACGTGATTTCGGATCGATACTTCAATGGTGAAACCATAGATTTCGTAAAGACCTGTGAATTGTTTTAAGTAGCTGAGTGTCGAATGGGAGGCTTCCGCTTTTTTAGTGAACACGATATCGGGGGCTGTTGCTTCGAGGGGGATTAAGACAGATCCTACATCGCCTTTCGCGTTATTTTGGAAGTGCACTTGTAAGCCCGTCCGAGGAAAAAACATTTCCTCCATCTCTTCTGCCATAAAGAACGTGTCATAGTGCCAGTGACCGAGACGAGCTGTGAGTCTGTTATGCGTCACGTAGAGTTGATCGTCCATGAGTCCAATGGTCACATTGCCGTATCCGGGGTTTTCGTAGTCGCCTTCATACTCTTCTAGAGAGTGTAATGGTGTTGTGCCTTCTTTTCTTAAATGAGCGTTTGCTATCTCATTGTCTACGCTTGTCTGGCTGTGAAGTCCTTCTTGGAGCCAGCCGATGAGGGGCAGTTCTAGAACGCGGTCGATGATCTCGAGGGAGATAAAACGGGGGCATGCAGTGAGATTTTTGTTGGCAAGAACGATGATGCCGGTGTTTGTTTGCGGTAAAAGAGTGATGACCGATGTATATCCATCAATACCGCCATCGTGGCTGATGATGTAGTTGCCGCGGAACGAAGAGAGGCCCCACCCCATCCCATAGTTATAAAAGAGCGATTCTTTGCTTTCAGGGGCGCCTGGTACGAGCACCTGAGAGGTGTGCATTTCTTGGAGTGTCGAAGGTTGAATAAGGGGCGTTGATCCAAAAATACCGTGGTTGAGTTGCATTTCGACCCAGTGGGCTAGATCGCTCACGTTTGAGATCATCGCGCCAGCAGGGCCGATCACTGAAACATCTCGGAAATTCATCTTTTTCCACGTGCCTTGTCTCAGAGTATAAGGAGATGCGAAATCGACCGTTTTTTGCATCGCATCGATCGAGAAAAGAGTGTGGTGCATGTCCAGGGGGTTGAGGATATAATCTTGGACGAATTGTTCCCAGGGTTGCTTGGCTATTTTTTCTAAAGCGGCGCCGGCAACGAGATACATCAAGTTATTGTATTGATATCGTTCGTGGAGTTTGGCGCTCATGAAGAGGTAACGGATTTTTTCGACGATTTCAGCTCGTGTCAAAGAGGCGTTGTACCACATGAAATCGTGGCGAGGCAGACCCGATCTATGCGTCAGTAAATCCCTTATTGTGAGAAAGTGGGTCGCATACACATCGCTCATCCGAAATTCGGGTAAGATGTCGATCACTTTCTGATCCCATCCAATGAGGCCGTGATCGACCAACTGGCCGATCGAAAATGCCCCGAAGGCTTTTGTGCAAGAGCCTATCGGGAAAAGAGTGTCGATCGTGACGGGTAGGCGGGCTTCGATATCTCGATTGCCAAATCCTTTTGCGTAGGCCAAATGGCCGTCGACGACGACCCCGATGGCAATCCCGGGTACTTTGTAGTCGATCAGGGC
>JBDKJI010000188.1:0-3620 GCA_039796655.1 Chlamydiota bacterium
ATATTTATAGATTTTGTAAAGAAATAAATGGGATTTCAACAACTAAATCTCATCTCTTTGATTATCATAGTGATAAAAACATCTGCTTTGCAATAGAGTGGCAGTTGTTATATATTCTACCTTTTTGGAGGGTTGATGATCCGACGAACGTGGCTGCTCTTTTTTATTATCTTGGGACTACTGACCCTCGAGGCCAAGCCCCCACAGCTAGAAGTACGCGACGTGCAAGCGAAAGTAGAAGAAGTGCTTAAAGCCCACGTTTGCTACAAAAAATTAGATCACGAAATCGCTTCAAGAATCCTACAGAACTTCATTGAAGAGCTCGACCCCACTAAAACGTATTTTCTTAAGGACGACATCGCAGCTTGGTTGGAGCCTTCCGAAGAGACCCTCAATCGGGTTCTCGATGGGTTTCGCAAAGGAGATTTTGTAGTATTTCGTGAAATCCACGAAACATACATGGGCGCAATCGAAAGAAGATCCCATCTAGCAAGTCAGATCGATCAAGCGGAGATGCCCGATGGAGTCAAAAACGATGAATTTAAAGACCTGCAGTGGGTTACCTCAGAACAAGAGCTTGTGAATCGACTTGTCCGTATCAAAGCGCTCCAGCTAGCCGCAGCCGATCGCATGGGTGGCGACAGCAGAGACAAATTTATCCAGCGCATTGAGAAGCGAAGAGCGAACCGCGAAGCAGAGATCATCGGCTCAACACCAGAAGAAACGCACCGCCTTGTATTAACATTTATTTTAAAAGCAACCACATCAGCGCTCGACGCTCACACCAACTACTTTACCCCGAACGAAGCCAATCAATTCATGATCCAAGTGCAACAGCGCCTATTTGGGATCGGCGCCCAACTCAGAGACGATCTTGACGGCCTGTCTGTCGTCCGTCTTTTGGAAGGTGGGCCTGCCATCTTGAGTCACAAGCTGAAGATCAACGATAAAATCATCGCAGTCAACCAAGAACCCGTCATTGGCATGGACATTACAGAGGCCGTAGAGCTCATTCGGGGCGAAAAAGGCTCCTCAGTTCTGCTCACCATCTTGCGCAATGTAGAAGAAGAGGGGCAAGAAAGGCACGTTGAGACCCATGAAGTAGAAATTGTACGCAACGAAGTCGTTTTAGAAGAAACGCGCCTTGAAACGCAACTCGAGCCCTATGGAGACGGAATCATCGCAAACCTACGCCTCTTCTCCTTCTACCAAGATCCGAAAAGCTCTGCCGCCTCTGACATTCGGAAAGCCATTGAGACCGTGCAAGAAAATCACAAATTGAAAGGTGTTGTCCTTGATTTACGCAGTAATGCTGGGGGGCTTTTGACCCAGGCGGTGAACGTAACCGGCCTTTTCATTCACAAAGGGGTCGTAGTCTCTGTAAAAGACAATACAGGACGCGTTCAACACTTACGAGAACTCGAAGGCAACCCTGCCTGGGAAGGCCCCCTCGTGGTCTTGGTCAACCGAGCCAGCGCGTCAGCTGCCGAGATCGTCGCTCAATCGCTGCAAGACTATGGGAGAGCCATTGTTGTCGGCGATGACCATACATTTGGCAAAGGGTCCTTCCAAACATTCACCCTCGACCCCGTCAATCATCCCAAAGTAAACCCCCAGGGAGAGTATAAAGTCACACGCGGCCGCTATTACACCGTCTCCGGGAAAAGCCCCCAATTAGTCGGCGCTGCTTCAGATATTGTCGTCCCCGGCATCTTATCTCAGCTTGAAATCGGTGAGAAATACGCAAAGTTCCCCCTGACCAACGATGCAATCGACCCCCACTTTGAAGACGACCTCTCTGACCTATCGCCTTTCCATCGGTTGCAACTCGGGCCTACGTATAAGTACCATTTGCAGCATAAGATGGATATCTACGGCCCATACTTTGAGGTGTTGAAAAAAAATTCAGCGCTCCGTATCGCGAGCAACAAAAACTACCAAAGTTTTATTGCCGAAATGGAAAAGAAAAATTTTGACGCAGACCCTATTGATTTATTTGGACAAAGCGATTTGCAACTGGCCGAGACGATGAACATCATGAAAGACCTCATTTTTTTGAAAGCTTCCGACGAGACGCCATTGCGTTAAAGTCGGCAAGAGTGCCAAAATTGAGCGCCATATGACGCCACGAGTTCGCATTGCTCCATCCCCCACGGGAGATCCCCATGTGGGTACCGCCTACATTGCCCTTTTCAACCTCATCTTTGCCCGCCATTTCGGTGGTAAGTTCATCCTCCGTATCGAAGACACCGATCAAGAAAGAAGCCGCCCTGAGTATGAACAAAGCATTATTGATGCCCTCCGTTGGTGCAATATCGATTGGGATGAAGGTCCCGATATAGGAGGCCCCTTTGGCCCCTACCGTCAATCTGAAAGAACTGACACGTATCGCAAGTACGCCTACGAGCTGCTCGCTAAAGGAGGCGCTTACAAATGCTTTGCGACCCCGGAAGAGCTTGCCGAAATGAGAAAAAAAGCCCAAGAAGAGGGACACCGCGGCTACGATCGGCGCTACCGAAACTTGGATCCCGCCGAGATCAAGGCAAGAGAAGAGGCAGGTCAGCCCTTCGTCATTCGCCTCAAAGTGCCCCTCTCAGGCGAGTGCATCTTCGACGACGCGATCAAAGGACGCATCACAGCGCCTTGGGCTGACATCGACGATCAGATCCTTCTCAAATCAGACGGATTTCCCACCTACCACCTAGCCAACGTTGTCGATGACCACCTGATGAAAATCACCCATGTCATCCGCGGCGATGAGTGGATGAGCTCGACACCCAAACACATCTTCCTCTACCAAGCGTTTGGCTGGACCCCGCCCACATTCATGCACATGCCGCTATTACTTGGCAAAGAAGGGAAAAAACTATCAAAGAGAAAAAATCCCACCTCGATTTTCTATTTCCGCGATGCGGGATATCTCCCCGAGGCGCTGTGTAATTTCTTAACACTCATGGGCTACAGCATGCCTGGCGACAAAGAGCTCTACACCCTCGACGAAATCATTGGCACCTTTGATCCAAAAAGAATCGGCACTTCGGGCGCCTTTTTTGACATACAAAAGTTAAACTGGCTCAACCAGAAAAAGATCATCGACACAATCCCTTTGGATCAGCTATGGCAGCGGATTGCCGAATGGCGTTTTAACGAGGCATTTTTACAAAAACTAATGCCGCTCGCTCAGCCGCGCCTGAAAACATTCGGCGATTTCTTTAAAGTGTGCGACTTCTTCTTCATCAATGACATCCCCTGCACGCCCGAGCTGTTATGTCCCAAAGATATCAACCCCGACCAGGCTGCAGTGCTGCTGCAGGGAATGATCTGGGATCTCGATGCCCAAGAAGATTGGAGCGGGGGTGCTTTTGAAAAGGCATCTCACAAGGTAGCAGAAAAATGCCAAGTCCATCACAAGAAAGTGATGATGCCCCTTCTATTTGCCGCAATCATGGGCAAGCACCAAGGTCCTTCTCTGTACGAATCGGTCACCTTGCTCGGTAAAGATCAAACCAGAGCACGCCTGTTGAATAGCATCGAAGCGCTTGGGGGCATCTCGAATAAAAAAATGGACGCACTCAAAAAAGGGTAGTCCTAAACATGTAGTGCCGGGGGCTTAATTTTTT
>JBDKJI010000189.1:0-7859 GCA_039796655.1 Chlamydiota bacterium
CAAGCAAGCTCGAACCCACGGTCCTGTTCTAGTAAGGGCAACCGGAAGGTCTATCGCCAAGCAAGCTCGAACCCACGGCCCTGTTTTAGCAAGAGCGGTCGCCGGATATATTGCCGAGACAGCTCGAACCCAAGGTCCTGCTGCAGCAAGCGCAGTCGCCGGATATATCGCCGACACAGCTCGAACCCACGGTCCTGCCTTAGCAGGCCAGGCAGCTGCACTCGTCCCAACTGTAGCCACAGCTGCGGCAACCATGGCGTATGAATACGTTGTTCCCGAAGCACAAAGAGCTCAAGTTGCCACGTTTGTAGCCCAACCAGCCATCCAAGCTGTCGTCACGAGAACACGGGGAGCTTACGCGCAAGCACGCGCATTTGTCACCGACCCAGAGAATCAGGAAACCGCTGGCGCTATTGTAAGACACACTGCTACCTCGCTCCAAGAGCGCGTCATAGACCCGATCACTGCTATTGTAACAGACCCTGCGAATCATGAAACGGCAATGGAAGTGGCTGGAACTGCCACTGCCGCCGCTACAAACTATGCGCAAGAAACAGTGACTCCTGTCGTCCAAGCCGCAACAGAGGTAGTGAGGGCGCATCAACGCGGCGAAACCGTTGTCGTGGCAGGACAAAGGATAGCTTCTGACAATAGTGTGAACTTTTCAGCCCCCCTGACAAGACGAGGAGACAATGCAGGCGTCGACCGCACTTTAAGCCGAATCAAGACAGAACACCCCGCCGATGTAGTTGGTAAATTACCCGACGGCTTTTCGCTCGATGCGACAAGAGAAAGACCCCCTTTATCACCAGCAGAACAAGAAGCGTTTCGTCATAGCCAAGACTTGTCAAACCAAGAAATGAAACTCTTATCTACCAATATTGCAAGAGTAGCGCCGCTCCAATTTTTCATGGGACTGTTCAACGTACAAGAAACTGACCCGAACGCCTTAGTCGAGATGGTCCAACAAATGTCTAGCAAACATAAGTCACCGCTCACCATTTTCTTACGGCGGTACAAAAGCCAGTTATCGATTTGGAAGCGCCTATTTGCCTACCTGATTTGTTATCCGCTCGACTGGCTATTATCAAGTCGCATCATCCCTCGTACAGTCGACGCCTACATGAAGCAGATTTTCTCGGAAATGAGAAAGAATTTGGGCGGCGGCAAATGGGCCGAAAACGGCCAACTGAACGACGCTCTAATCCGCGATCTGATTGAACTGATCGAAAAATACCGCGCAGTGACCCTTGAATTTGCGCACGATACAAGTTCAAACGCTCCCTCCCTCGACGCACGTCGTAAAGAAGCCATGGAAAAGCTTTTCGATGAGAAAATGTCAAAGGTCTATAAGCAATTTAGCCGAACCCTCCTCACGCATCTTGCCCCTAAAGAAGTACACTACTTCGCACCAACACAACAACCCTTCATCGGATCTATTCGACGCTGGTGCAATAAAGTCATCCATAGCGTAGTTCGCTTTTTCTTGAGAGTCAAGGTGTTACCCAATGCGCTCGCGGCTATATCATCCCAGGCAGAATCGGCTGTCAAACCATATAATCGCCCCTTTGCGCATGCAGTAACGCAAGCCTTAGCCGAACAAACAGAAGCGATGCTTGTCAAAATCGATCAAGAAGCACTCGAACCTAAGCCTACCCCAATTCCGGGAACGGAACACCTCCCCGAACTCGTCAGAGCTCTGCAAGGGGCGGTGGTTCTACGAGGCGTATCACGGGCTGAACTACTCAGCCAAGAGCGCGAAGCTGGAGCTCGTTCCGATTTTGACCGAGAAGTATCAGACGGGATATGCGACTCCGTAGTGTCATCTGTTCACATGCTAGCAGCCTATTTGATCGATCCTGTCGCTAACGAAACGATTTTCTCGAACATGCTGAATCTTCTCAACCGTCCATTTACAGCCACTTCTTCTGTATCTGAAGCAGAATACGCAAATGTCCAAGAGGAACTCGAACGGAATATGAATCAAGTGGGCGCAGCTTTAGCAAGACGCGCTGTTGAAGAAAAGGTAGAAGCAGGCGCCAGAGGACCCGTCGTGGCAGCGACAAATCGGGTCATGGATCAGAGAAAAGGCAAACTCCGAAAAACAGCTATTGCCCTACAAGAACTGGCCACATCGATGCGTGATACGGTAAACAATCAAACTCCTGAAAGCGCTGAATCTGTGCTCAGAATGGTCCATTCAATGGCATTGGTCTGCGACGTATGCAGCACTCACATGCAAACGTCATCGGACATGGCGCACCTCCCCCCAGCTGATCAGATCGCGATCCAAAAACCACTGCGGCCCGTCTACGAATCGTTAGTGCTCGTCACCCGAGATATGCAAGAGATCGACCAGATACAAATCGCACAGCGCAAGCGTCGCGATGAAAGGCACCTTTGGGAAGCGATTCGACGTATCATAGCTATGCCACTACAAACGCCTCAAACTAGCGAGGCAGCAGCAACATTTGCTATTTTGCGATCCAAACTGACAGAACTGACAGTGAAACTTGGCGTCCATCACGATGATGTAGCCCAAATGCGCGCTTGTATTGAAGAGATCGAACAAACGGTCAACGGGTTGCAGAACATTGAAAAATTGATTCAGACCCGCAAACAGATTTGGATAGAAATACAAAAAATTCGATTTGCAATCAGAGAACAACAACCCTCTGCCCGTAGACGCGCAGTAGCAGCAGTCCGAAACCTTCTTGCTGCAATACCGGGCAGCCCTGAGAAAGAGCAACTAGAGAGGCTCATCCAACAAGCTAACCAGACACACGATGTGGACGATGCTTGGAGTGCAATTAAAGCCCATCTGCAAGGAGGATTGAGTAGGGATCGCGCCACATCCAATCAAATCATCCGCGAGGAATATACCCCTCGACTACAAGCTGCATTCGCACGTGTAAACGAAAAAATCGAAGTTTTATCTGCACAAGAAGCCGACAATCTCACCGAGATCAGCAGAGGAGCTGACCACCTTCTAGAGCACATCGCTGACTTCCGCGCCGCTGCTGAAGAGGCACAATGTGAAGCACAGTACCACTGCAGCGGAGCCCATGGTGGCGTCATTGCAGCTGCCGCGATGGGGGCAGGGTATATGCTTGGAGGGCCTGCCGCCGTGACCGGCCTAGCAGGTGCCGCCCAAGCTCTTGCCCGAAGCCCCGACGCTCTGGCTCAAAGAGATCTACGAACCGTTGCAACGAATATGGGCGCAGGAGCTGCCGCAGGCGTCGCCCTGTCGCGAACGCTGAGCACGATTCCAGGTCTATCTACAGTTGCCGCTATCCCTGCCGCCATTGTGGGCATCAGCGCCGCCTCTCAAGTGTCAAGCCAAGTACTCGGCGCAGGAACAGAACGAGTCACCACACAAATCATCGATTTCTCAAACGGATGTAAGTCCTTTGCTCTCTCTGGCCACGTCGTCCCATGGGGTATCAAAGCCGTACTCCGCCGTCTCGTACTCTCTTACAACGGGGAAGTAAGATAGTCATAACGTCCCCGCAAAAGCGGGGAGCTTGATAGGTTAGGAGCAGCCCCGAGGGCTGCCATATCGCGCCCGCGCCCGCGTGCGTGCCCGCGCCCGATTTTGGGGCAGTGAGGGCTTATCTTTAGCGAAAAACATCCCCTCTCACTTATCTTTAGGTTCGGGCACGCACGCGGGCACGGGCTCGGACACGAAACACTGAATCCGAGGGCCAAGCCTTGGGAATCCACTTAGTCAAACGAATGGTATTACCTGTCTGCAATTACCAGCGCCGTGAATGGCGCTCTTGCTTTTCTTCTCCCTTTTCGGCACCGTTGTCTTGTTTAGACACCTTATCGTTGCACGAGGTGATGGCAATGGCAAACCCGATGCCTAATATTGCCAAACAAACTTTGCGGAGATATTTGAGTGATAAAAACATGTAACGACCTCAATTTCCGCATATATTGACGTAGTTATTTTAATGCAAATGAGACATGTACCTCTATTTATAGCTGCGACCGGACAAAACGTGGGCAAAACAACCTGCTGCCTCGGCCTTGTCGCTGCATTTCGCGAGCGATACTCTTCTGTAGGTTTCATCAAACCAGTCGGACAAGAGTCAGTTGAAGACAAGACAGGCATTCATGTCGACAAAGACGTCCTTTTATTTCGCTCTTTTTTTGCTTTGGATGATCCCGTTGAAATCATGAGCCCTGTGCTATTTCCTAAAGGTTTCACCCGCGATTTTCTTGACGGACGCGTCCACAAAAATGAACTTACCCTAAAAATCCGCTCGGCCTACGATCAGCTCTACAAACGACACCCCATGATGATCATCGAAGGAACAGGTCATATCGGCGTTGGATCCATTGTCGATTTAAATAACGCCCAAGTGGCAGCCCTGTTGAATGTACCAATGATCCTCGTCGCATCGGGGGGGCTTGGCTCTGCCTTTGACGCCTTAAGCATCAATATCGCCGCCTGTGAAAAGCATGGAGTACGCGTCGCCGGCGTTATCTTAAACCGCGTCTTTGAAGAAAAAAGAGCGATGATCTCCCAATATATGACAAAAGCGCTTGAGCGCTTCAACATTCCGCTGTTGGGATGTATCCCCTTCGATACGCTCCTGAGTCTCCCCACAATGCACGATTTTGAGCTCCTCTTCCAGACAGAGCTCATGACGGGCGCCGAATTTCGCCTGCGCCATTTTGATCAAATGCGCCTCGCTGCCTCCCCCGTCGAAGTGCACCGCGAAGCGATTTTACCGCACCAACTCATCATCACACCGGCATCAAGAGAAGACATTGTGCTGACCACATTGACCCGGTACTGGGATTTACGCATCGCCCACCCTGAAGATGATTTAGAACTCGGCCTGATTCTCACTGGCAAAACGCCGCCGGCTCAAACACTTGTCCAAGAGATCCAGCGCGCAAAAATACCGATGCTCTATACACCACTCGGCAGCTTTGCAGCGATGAAGATGATCAACAACCACACTGCCAAAATCAGAGAAGCCGACACCGATAAAATCAAAGAAGCCATCAAAGTTGTCGCCTCGCATGTCGATCTAGAACGTATTGAAGCCACTTCATAAGAGACTCTAGGACTGGATCGAGATCGGCAAACTGCATACAAGCTCCCGTCGGGCATTTGCGCAGCTCGGAACATTGCTTTGCAAACGTACGACCGTAAGGACACGCCCCTTGGATGGCAACATGATGCTCGCCGAGCGGCTTAAATACATCCGCCCTTGTGGGCCCAAACATGCTAAAACTTGGCGTTGTCGTCGTACCACATAAGTGCAGCGCCCCCGAATCAATCGCAATCACCCCATCACAAAGCCCCATCGCATGTTGCAGCTGCGGCAACGAGAGTTTTGCGACCACGGTGGAGCGGCGGGGCCATTGCTGATGCAACCACTCAGCTGTGGCCAATTCTGCCTCATCGCCCCACACAAACGCAAACCGAGCTTCTGTCCTGTTGGCTATATGATCCAGTATCATTTTGAGCTGCAGTTTCGGCATCGTCTTGTTCGGCCACTTTGAGCCAAAGCACACCATGATGAGCGGACCTTGTTTTTGCATCTCTTTCAATAATGCCATCGGCGATGCGCCGACGGCATTGGATAGAGAGACACCACCAATCACATCTGTCGAGTTCCAAGAAAAAAAACGCTGTAATAATCGCAATGGCTTTAACCGCACATTTGGCACATCCGCTACATTCCACTTCGTGTGCGTCGCCAAACCCGCAGGCCATTCTCGCAGCGTCTTCCAAGATTCCCCCACCTTGCTCTTAGACCGACTCAATGCAACAACGAGACCTGATTTACAATTTCCTTGAAAATCAAAGACATACGTATATTTTTTAGCGCGCAGATGCCGTAGTGTGCGAAAGGGTCTTTTAAAATCGATGAAAATGACCCGATCCACATGTGGATGAGCAAAAACAATCGGCGCCAAGTGGCTCATCACCGCCCACTCAATCACAGCATTGGGAATCATTTGCTTTAGATAGGATGCGACATGCAATGTTTGAACAATATCGCCGAAGCTCGACGTCTTGACAATGAGAATTGTGCACATGGATCTAGCTCACTATCCGAAAACGAGGGAAAAGAGAGACTGCGTATAAAGGATAGTTCACAAGCTTGCCATCAAGAGTAAAGTTTCTTAATGAGGCCCTAGATAATACTAAGGGAGCATTTTCTGCTTTCGAAAATTTCTCATCGTACACCGTCAGACTCTTCTTGTTTTTAGAGAAACCAGACTTGACTTCCAGAGGGAAAATATGATGTTCTTTGGAAATGACAAAATCTACTTCTGCAATCCCCTCACTTGTCCAATAATAGAGTGCATCAAAATGCTGATCATGAAGCTCCGCCGCTACAAAATTTTCAACTAAAGACCCTTTAAATTCTTGAAACAGTCGGTCGCCTTCTAAAATGACTACGGGATCCAATTTACTCATTGTCCCAAGCAATCCCACATCCAGTAAAAACACCTTAAATGCTTGCTTATCCGCATAAGCATCTAAGGGCAGCTTTGGCGTTGAAATATGATTGGCCTTGATGATGAGTCCAGCGCTTTTTAGCCACTGTAGAGATGTCTCAAAGTCCCTAGCCCTGGCGCTTTTGCGAATTGCCGAAAAAATGAACTTTTTATTCTCTTTTGCCAATTGACTCGGGACAGAATCCCAAATAGCCATGATTTTCATGACCTCGTCTTTTGGCGCATGTTTAGCAAAATCTAATATATAAGCATCGAGAATCTCTCTTTGTACAATTCTGACTTGATCTAGACTTTCTGTTTTTAAATAAACAGATACAGCTTCTGGCATCCCACCTATAATAAAATAGTATTTTAGGAGAGAAATTAATTTGTTATGAAATATGTCCGAGATCGGGCTAGGGCGATCTATTTCCTCGAGCATTACAGCCAACTCTCGCTCACCGAGTGCATTTAAAAATTCGAAAAAATTCAACGGAGCAAGATCGAGAAAATTGACTTTACCAACAGGAAATCCCTTCGTTAGTTTGACCCCAAGCAAAGAACCAGCGGTAGCCAAATGATATTCATTTCTCTTCTCACAGAAATACTTTAGACACGCCAAAGCTTGAGGACATTCTTGAATTTCGTCGAGCACGATGAGCGTAGAAACAGGATTGATCTTTTTCTTAAAGTAGATATTCAGCTCTCTGATAATTCTGTCAGGATCTAAATCTTCATTGAAGAAACTTGCGAAATGTGGATTTTCATCAAAATTGATATAGACATAATCC
This sequence comes from Chlamydiota bacterium, assembly GCA_039796655.1. Taxonomy (GTDB): domain Bacteria; phylum Chlamydiota; class Chlamydiia; order Chlamydiales; family SM23-39; genus JBDKJI01. Next base: position 7,260 of record JBDKJI010000189.1, read on the forward strand.
TCATACTCCCGTTTTGCGAATTCAGTCAGAATATAAGTTTTACCTACCTGACGAGCGCCTCTTAACACCAATGGTTTACGTAATTCTGAGTCTTTCCACTGAAGTAGCCTATGATAAAAACCCCTTTCCATAACCCTATGTTGCCCTTTTATCCCTTATTACTCAATAACACGTTCAAAAAACGTGCAATGCTCACAAAAACACGTCGATTTTTTTGCCATTTTGCACAAAAAACGAATGAAAAAAGGAGGGATTACACCTTCGTGACAGAATAAGCGGGCTCTGTTATGGGGTAGAACATGGCATGGATACAATCATTGAAGCGCCACCCCAAAGCGCTTTGGATACTCAGTCTTATCGAGTTATGCGAAAGGTTTGCTTTTTGGGGCGTTGGCAACCTACTCGTGATCTACCTATTGGAATCATACCAAGTTTCCCATGAAACCGCTAGTCGGACCTACGCCATCTTCACGGGCGCAGCGACATTTTTACCACTCTTTGGGGGCTGGCTTGCCGATCGATGGAACTACCAATCACCCCTTCTATTCGGCGCTCTTGCCAATGCCATTGGGTGCTTTCTCCTAGCCACCGGAGCGCCAT
>JBDKJI010000190.1:0-5054 GCA_039796655.1 Chlamydiota bacterium
GAAAAAAGAAGTGGGCCTTTACCCCCGTAGCAAAGGTGGGGCAGGTATTGAAGAGGGGAGATGCTCTAGGTCATGTCCCCGAAGGGCGTTTTTCTCACACGATCATGGTGCCCTTTTCTCACTTTGGTACAGTGGAAATCACCTCGATTGCCAAAGCAGGATCTTACATCGTCGATCATCCGATTGCTGAGGGCAAAGACGAAAAGGGTGCTTCTATTATCTTCACGCTCATGCAAAAGTGGCCCGTCAAAAACGCCCTCATTGAAGGGAGAAAAATCCGCCCTCACCGCATGATGGATACAGGTCTTCGGATCCTCGACACGCAATTTCCCGTCATGAAGGGTGGGACATTTTGTTCGCCTGGCCCTTTCGGTGCTGGTAAAACGGTGATGCAACACCACCTCTCCAAATACTCAGCCGTCGACGTCGTCGTGATCGTCGCGTGCGGTGAAAGAGCCGGCGAAGTGGTCGAAGTACTCCGCACGTTCCCCGAGTTAATTGACCCTCATACCAGTGAATCTCTCATGCAGCGCACGGTGATGATTTGCAATACCTCGTCAATGCCCGTCGCTGCCCGCGAAGCATCCGTCTATATGGGCGTGACAATTGCCGAATATTACCGCCAAATGGGACTCGATGTCCTTCTCTTAGCCGATTCGACGTCACGTTGGGCACAAGCCATGCGCGAGATGTCGGGCCGCCTTGAAGAAATTCCGGGTGAAGAAGCCTTTCCAGCGTATCTCGCATCGAGAATTGCCTCTTTCTACGAAAGGGCGGGGGAAATTGTCCTCTCAGACGGCGCGAGCGGCTCGTTGACAATTGGCGGTAGCGTGTCACCCGCGGGTGGTAACTTCGAAGAGCCTGTCACGCAAGCTTCTCTTGCCGTCGTCGGCGCCTTCCATGGCCTATCGAGGGCTCGCTCAGACGCGCGGCGCTATCCTGCCATCGACCCCCTGATCTCGTGGACTAAGTACCTGCACGGCGTCGGTGAAGAACTGAACGAACACATCCCCCAGTGGGCCGATAAAGTGGAGCTCGCAGCGCGTATCTTGAAACGGGGCGATGAGATAGGTAAAAGAATGGAAGTTGTTGGAGAAGAAGGGGTTGCGCTCGATGATATGGTAACCTACCTCAAATCGGAGCTCTACGAATTTAGCTACTTGCAACAAAACGCATTCGATAAAGAAGACGCCTACTGCCCCCTCGAAAGGCAAATTGAGATGTTTCGCCAGATTTTAACCATTTTTGAGGCCCGTTTTACGTTTGATACCCAAGATGAGGCGCGCGGGTTTTTCCTGGGGTTACAAAACAGCCTGAAAAATCTCAATTTTCTTGCCTACCGCTCTGAGCCCTATCGAGAGGCTCTTTCGTTGATTGAAGAACAAATCACGCAAGTAAAAAAGCCATGAGAAAAGAGTACGATCGCATCATTGACATGAGAGGCAACCTCATTACAGTGGCGGCCAAAGCCGTCGCTTTGGGCGAGATGGCAATTGTCCATAAAGCCAACGGCACGAAAGTCTATGCGTCGCTACTCCGATTTGAAAATGATCTTGCGACGCTGCAGGTCTTTGAAAACACAAGGGGTATTTCGACAGGGGATAAGGTGACTTTTTTAAGTCGCCAAATTCAGGCGACGTATACCGATTCGCTTCTCGGCCGTCGGCTGAATGGCGCAGGTCTACCCATTGATGAAGGTCCTGATATCGTAGGCGAAGCGATCGACATTGGGCAGCCCTCTTTTAACCCGACTCGACGTATTGTCCCAAATCAGATGGTGAAGACCAATATCCCGATGATCGACGTGTTTAACAGCCTTGTCAAATCGCAAAAAATCCCCATCTTTTCGATCGCAGGGGAACCCTATAACCCACTTCTCATGCGGATTGCCAACCAAACGGACGCCGACGTTGTAGTGATTGCGGGAATGGGACTACGCTTTGATGATTACCAAGCGTTCATCGACAACGCCGAAAAAGCAGGATCGATGGAGAAATCGGTCATGTTCATCCACCGTGCGACCGATCCGGCCGTTGAGTGCCTTCTTGTGCCTGACATGGCGCTTGCCGTCGCCGAGAAGTTTGCTCTCGCAGGCAAGGACGTCCTCGTTCTGATGACCGATATGACCGCCTATGCTGACGCAATCAAAGAGATTGCGATTACTATGGACCAAATCCCGTCGAACCGAGGCTATCCCGGATCACTCTATTCCGATTTAGCTGCCCGTTATGAAAAAGCAGTCGACATCGAAAATGGCGGCTCCATCACGATTTTATCCGTCACGACGATGCCCGGGGGCGACGTGACGCACCCGATCCCCGACAACACCGGCTATATCACCGAAGGACAGTTTTATCTCCACGGTGGCGTCATCGACCCCTTTGGCTCGCTCTCAAGGCTTAAGCAGCAAGTGATCGGCAAGGTGACAAGAAAAGATCATGGTGAGCTTGCCAATACAATGATCCGCCTCTATGCCGACTCGAAGAAAGCAAGAGAGCGGCAGAGCATGGGATTTCGCCTATCGCGCTGGGATGAAAAGCTCCTTCGCTACTCCTTTTTGTTTGAAGACAAAATGATGAACCTCAACGTCAACTTGCCGATCGAGGCAGCCCTGAATTTAGGATGGCAGATTTTGGCCGATTGTTTTGATCAAGAAGAGGTGGGGGTTAAGAAGACGATCGCAGACCAATATTGGCCGAGCAGCAGGAACGAATGAACCAATTTCACTATGCGAAAATGATGATTTTTGCGAGATTTTTTGACACTTTTGAGAAGCGCTTCGAAGGGCATACTTGCAAAAGTAGGCCGAGAAGCGCTTCTCAAAAATGTAAAAAAAGATTCAAAAAGCACAGTTTGCGAATAGTGGGATAGGTTCATGAGTCTACGCCTGACAAAAAATGAGCTACGCAATCAGCAAGTCAGGCTCCATCAGTTTGAGCGCTATTTGCCGACACTACGCCTTAAAAAAGCGCTCCTTCAATTTGAAGTGATCGCAGCGCAAATGGAAATCGATCGACTCCAAGATGAGACACACATCCGCTGGACAGAAGTAGAGACGATCGCCCCCATGATCGCCGATAAAAGCTGCATCGACCTTGTTCAATACGCCGATGTGCTCCATGTGAAAAAGCACTACGAAAACATCGCCGGTGTCGAAATCCCCATCTTTGAAAGCATCGTGTTTCCAGAGCCTGACTATTTTCTCTTCGACACCCCGCCTGCCACCGATGCTGCTTTAGAGGCCCTGCGCGATTGGGTGATTGCCAAAGAAAAAATCAGCATTGCCGAAGAGAAAAAAAGAGCTCTTGAAAAAGAGCTCCGTGACGTATCGACACGAGTGAATCTCTTTGAGAAAGTATTGATTCCCCGCGCTCTTGCCAACATCACAAAAATCAAAATTTTCCTTGGCGATCAACAACTCGCCGCTGTCGCGCAAGCAAAAGTAGCCAAAAAGAAAATCCAAGAGAAAAGTGCATGATCATCGATCTACACAAAGTGCTTTTATACGGCGCTAAAGAAGAGATGGATCGATTTTTCATGCTAGCGCAGCGGGCCGGTTTTTGTGAGTTCATTGGCACTGAAAGGAAAAAGTCCCTTGAACTTCCTCCTGAGGCAAAAACGCTTGTTGCGGCAATCAAGATTGCAAAACGGCACACCATCCATCCCGCCGATGCGCCCGCGATGGCAGATGGGGCTGTGTCGTTTGCTGAGAAAATCGTTGCCTTCCAAGCGCAAAGCGAGACGCTGCGCGAGCAAGCGCGGATGGTTAAGGCGGAGATAGCTCGAATCTGTGTCTTTGGCGACTTTTCTATCGACGAACTCAAGAGCCTCGAGCAAGAAACAAAACGCGTGTTCCAGTTTTTTTGTATGAAAACTGATCTTGCCCATGAGACAGTCCTTCCCAAAGAACTCATTTATGTCGGTACCGAATACGACCTCGATTATTTCGTTTCGATCCAGCAAGAACGCGCTCAATATCCCAAGATGATGGAGATTCTCATTGAAGAGCCCGTTGGAGTCCTCCGAGACAAGCAAGCTGCTTTACACAGGCAAATTGCCGCCGTTGAAGCCGACCTTCGCCTCCATGCCAACGCCCTTTACGACCTACAGCATGGCCTTGTGATATGGCTCAATGAATACCGCCTCAATCTGGCCAAGCACGACGCTGCCATCCACCTGAATGGATCGCTTTTTTTCATCGAGGCGTGGATCCCCGCCACGCGCCTAGACGCGCTGAAAGGGCTCATCAGCCACCTCGACGTCCAGTACGAAGAGATCGCGGTTGACCCCTCCGAGCCCAAGCCCACCTACATGGAGAACCACGGCGCTTCGAAAATGGGGGAGGACCTCGTCCAAATTTACGACACCCCATCGCCGACCGACAAAGACCCCTCGATGTGGGTCTTAACCTTTTTCTCCCTCTTTTTTGCGATGATTATTTCCGACGCAGGCTATGGATTGATCTATCTTCTGATCGGCCTATTTTTACGCTGGAAAATACCCAACCTCGCAGGCAACTTAAGGCGCCTCGTCAAGACGATTCTCCTCTGTGCCACGACATGCATCCTCTGGGGCGTTGCGACAGCATCCTATTTTGGTATTGAGATCGGTCCTGACAACCCGTTGCGCACCACATCATTTCTCCACTACCTTGCCAGCCAAAAAGCCGAGTATCACTACGAACACCAAGACGACGTCTACCACGAGTACGTTCGAGAGTTTCCTGCTGTGGCACAGGCTCAGGACGGCCACGCCTTTTTAGTGCTCGCCGCGCGTCCGACGCATGCAGGGACTCACTACGTCGCTCTTGAAGAGTTTTACGACAACCTCCTCATGGAGTTTTCGTTTCTCGTCGGCATCATTCACATTGGCCTATCACTGCTCCGCTACTCCCTGCGCAACAAAGCCAATATCGGGTGGGTCATGTTCATGGCAGGCGGTTACCTCTTTTTCCCATCGATTCTCGACGCCACCACATTACCCAACATCCTCGGCCTCATTTCGAAGCCCGTAGCGCATTTCGTTGGCGAGTGGCTCGTCTACTCAGGCATTGT
>JBDKJI010000191.1:0-16412 GCA_039796655.1 Chlamydiota bacterium
AAGATGGGATCATAGAAAAGATATTCCGCGCGGTGGGTGCTACTTCAAAATATTACGTAGATTTTGGAGCCAGTGATGGGCATGTATGCTCGAACACAAAGTATTTGCGCGAATTCTATGGGTGGCATGGGTTGCAGATGGATGGTCGACATCAGGACGCTTCCATCCATTTGTTTCGAGAGTATGTGACAGCGGAAAACATCGTGCCTCTTCTTCGTAAATACAGTGTTCCTAAGGAATTTGATTTTTTATCCTTGGATATCGACTACAACGATTTTTATGTATGGAAGGCGCTTTTACAAGAGTTCAGTCCTCGCGTTGTGTGTATCGAATACAACTGCGTTTTTGGACCCGATCAAGACAAGGTGATTGTGTATGATCCAAATAGTTCCTGGGACTGCACAGATTATTATGGGGCAAGCGCCCTTGCCATGTTCAGGCTTGGGAAGCACTTTGGATATACTTTGATATATCAAGAAAGCAATGCTGTGAATCTGTTTTTTGTCCGAGATGATGTTTTGCAAGCATCTGGAGTGCGCTTTAAGAATCAAAACGATGTTGAAAAACTTTGTCACTGCCCACTCTCCAGAATTGAGCGCAACGGTGGAATGCTGAATCATCCATATGGTTTGAATGGGCGCGAATTTACGGAATCTTGCGAATTTTTGAGGTAGGCCATGATGAGAAGCAGTTCATCCTTAGTACTTTTATGTACCTGTGCGTTCGGTTTTTTGGTGGCTGATGATTTGTCCTCGGTGCAGAAAAAACACCTCAATGATGTGTTTGTGGAGTCAGGTGCCACGGCAACCGGCTCAGCGATATCCTCGGCATGGCAAGCTGGGTACAAAAAGATTTATATGATCGATGCCAATTCCGTACTGGTTAAACACGCTGAATATCTATTTACGACGTACTTTGACATGGCGCCCACATGGAGACCGGTTGCATTTGCCGATTGGAAACCAGAGCTGCATTTTGTATTGGGTAATTCCGTCAGCGATCTCGGAAATATCATCAAGAATGTTCATGTTCCGATTACCTTTTTCCTTCATAGCTATAGAGCAAGCCCTGATGAAGTAGATGCGACCAACAATATTTTAATGGAATTGGAGCAGATCCGACAGCATCACGTAAAGACCCATGTCATCTTGATAGACAACATTGATTTAGCCGGTACGCCGCTCTTCGGGAACGTGACTCTCAATGAAGTTTTGGTATGGCTCCAGTCAATCAACCCTAATTATGTGTTCACTTTTTCTGATGGGGGGCATCTTGGAAAAAGGTCCAACGCTCTTCTGACCGCTTTTGTTCCGTCTACGATGGAACCTCAGGGTCGGGTTATCGGTAGAGCTAACAGGGTTGTCACTGCCATAAAGCGTAAGGGGAAAAAATGCCTGAGTTACTTCATTAGAGTGCTAGGAGGTACCCCTAAATCAGGAAAAGGCACTTGATCCTTAATTGGTTATGACAATTTTGGATAAGTATTTCTTTTTCTATGCATGTATAACGCGAGGGGTTGAAAAATTGTTAAAAGCCCGTATCAGTTTAGGCTCTTAAGACGGCGCTCCATCTCGCCGAGTTCGTTGGTCCATTGTTGCAAGTTGGCTTGGAGTTTGGCGACGATGTCGGCGGGCGCTTTTTGGATGAATTCGCTTTGACTTAGCTTGGCGCGTGTGCCCTCGATCTGCGCCTGGAGTTTTGCCTTCTCTTTCAGAAGGCGCTCTTGTTCTTGGGCTCGCATGGCTCTAGGCACGGGGACAAAAAGGTTCATGTTCTCAACAGTGGCAGTTGAGCCGAATTGATCAGATGCCGCTGCTTGGAAGTGCACCATCGATGTTGGCGTAAGGGCATAGATGATGTGGACATAGCGCTGCAGCACACTGCACTTGCCTGTGCAGTAGAGCTCTGCTTTTTCTGATGGAGGGAGCTTCATGTCGGTGCGGATCGAACGGATGGAGCGCACGACTTCAAACAACGTGGCCATTGTCTCTTCGGCATCTGGCGCCATCATCGACGCTTCGGCAATCGGATACGGTGCGACAGCGCAGGCGGGGCTACTGAGGGCCAGGGCGGTCTCTTTCGTGTGAGGTTCGGCTGTCTCCACGCTTAAGCCTTCCTGTAATTTGCCCTGGAGCGCTGCAAAGAGCTCCTCAGTAATGAAGGGGACAATTGGGTGTAATAGTCGCAGCGCGCCTGCGAGCAGGACAATTAAAAGGCGCTGCTTGTTGGCCTTGAGTGCCGTATCGCCTCGTTTGCCGAACAAGACAGGCTTGGTCAGCTCGACGTACTGGGCGCAAAAATCGTCCCAGAAAAATGCATAAGCGCGGATCGCGGCTTTATCAAAGGTATATTCTTCGAGCATTCGAGAGACGTCGCGAACCGTGCGGTGATAGATTGACAAGATCCATCGGTCTTCCAGTTCCAATAGGGCAGGGTCGATCCCTTCTGAAAACAAAGCACCTGTCATATCTTCGATGTTCATGAAGACAAACCGAGCGCCATTCCAGAGTTTATTGGCAAAGTTTTTAAACTCTTCGAATTTCCTAAGGTCGAGATCGATTTGTCTTGCGTGTGTGACGCTCGAAGTGAGGGCGATCCGCATGGCGTCGGCGCCGTAGGTGTCGATAATCTCAAGGGGGTCGATCACGTTGCCTTTGGTTTTCGACATCTTTTCCCATTTCGATCCAACGTCCAAGGGGAGTTCTTTACCGAGATCAAAGGAGCGCCGCTCGTCAGCGGAGACGTAGATGTGCTCGCCTTGGGGGCCTTTACGCCAGTACGACTTGCCGTAGATGAGTCCGTGGAGGAACGTTTCGTAAAACGGCTTTTCTTGCACGAGCACTTCGCCCATGAGCATCATCCGAGCGACCCAAAAGAACAAAATATCGTGCCCTGTGATCAAAGTGGCTGTGGGGTAAAACATTTCGAAATCGGGTGTCGTATCGGGCCAGCCGAGGGTGCTCAGCGGCCACAGCGCCGATGAGAACCATGTGTCGAGCACATCGGGGTCGGCTTTCCATCGATCGGGATGTGCCTTCACTTCGGGTGGCGCTGCTTCGGAATCAGAGCAAATAACAGTCCCTGGATGATCGAGCGAGTGCCATACGGGGATCGGATGGCCCCACCAAATTTGCCGCGAGATGCACCAGTCGCGCAAATTGTTGATCCAGTGGTAGTAGGTCTCTTCCCAGTGGGCTGGGATGAGTTTGACTTCTTTGTTTTGGACAATGGCAATCAGCCGCTCTTTGAAGGCGCTCATCTTCACAAACCATTGTTTGGATAAATAGGGCTGGACAACAGCTTTCGATCGGTATCCAACGCCAATCCTGAGCTTGTGTGGCACGATCTGGACGAGGTAGCCTTGTTCTTTCAGCGCTTTGACGACAGCGATCCTTGCTTCGCTTACATCAAGGCCGGCAAACACGCCGCCGAGCTGGTTGATCTTGGCGTCAGGGGTGAGTAGGTTGAGCAGGGGAAGGTCGTGTCTTTTAGCTGTCTCAAAGTCGTTGAAGTCGTGGGCTGGGGTGATTTTGAGAGCGCCTGTGCCGAAGGCAGGATCGACCATATGATCGGCAATGATCGGGATCAGTCGATTTGTGAGCGGCAAGCGTACTTGTTTACCAACCAAAGCTTGGTATCGTTCATCGTTGGGGTGGACGGCGACGGCGGTGTCGGCCAGCATTGTTTCAGGTCTTGTCGTTGCGACAACGATCGATGCATCCGTTCCTTCTACGGGATATCGAATATGCCACATTGAGCTGTCGATCTCTTCGTGCTCCACTTCATCATCGGACAGAGCCGTTTGGGAGACAGGGTCCCAGTTGACGAGGTAATCACCTTGATAGATGAGTCCTTTGTCAAATAATTTCTTAAATGCAACGCGAACCGCCCTATTGCATCCTGGGTCCATGGTAAAGCGAAGGCGGGACCAGTCGCACGAGGCGCCGAGGCGTTTGATTTGGCTTAAGATGGTCGATTCGCTTTGTTCTTTCCAGGCCCATACTTTTTTTAAAAAGGCCTCTTTGGTGTAATCGGTGCGCCGTTTTTTGTGCAGTTGTAGAAGGCGCCGTTCGACGACGGTTTGTGTTGCGATGCCAGCGTGGTCGGTCCCTGGGATCCACAGCGCTTCAAATCCTTGCATCCGCTTTAAGCGAATGAGGATGTCGATGAGGGTATCGACAAGGGCATGCCCCATGTGGAGAACGCCTGTGACGTTCGGCGGAGGGATTACGATGCAATACGGCTTCTTGCCCGAGTGGGGATTAGCTTGAAAATATCTTTTTTCAAGCCACACCCGACTCCATTTTTCTTCAACAAGCTTCGGGTCGTACGCTTTGTCCAACATGCGGCCTCGATTCTAGCGGAAGTAATCTCATTTATCAAAAACTATCGTCGTTTGCCGACGGCGCGGTAGAAGAGTTCGAGCCAGCGGTGGAGTTCTTTTTTTTCCCACCAGAAGGCGTGTTCGATCCAGCCCTTTTCGCCGTCGATGCGACCGAGGAGAAAGTGGCTTGGCAGAGCGGTTGTGGGGGGGTAGGGCGACTCGAGGATGGAGGCGAAGTGCGCGCGTGAGGCTTTGGGTCCTTTGGCCATGTAGAGCCAAGTACCATAAGGGAAATGGAGCGGCGATGTTTCCTGTGTGAGCGCCTCTCCAGAGTAAGGTTGAAATAGCTTTTCCGCTTCGCGCCATTTTTTTTGGACCAACAGCATCCAAATTTCGAGGGCGTCAAAAGAGATGGCCTCAGATTTAGGGTATTGGGCGGTTTTGATTTGTTGCAGTAGTGGTGCCATCGTGCCGACGCGGGAGGGGTGGAGCGCTTTGCGGAGCAGGTATTGGAGCGAGCGGCATTCGATGATCGAAAGAGGGCTTTTGAGATCGAGCTTTTTCTTTTCGATTCCGTAGGCGGCCCACCCGATAGCGGGCGGTATAGAAAACTCGGTGAGCTTGTCGGTCGCGCCTAATTCAATCAGGGCAAATAAGGCGTTATTCAAAAGCGTCTCATCAGTCAGCTCGTGGGCGATTTCGACGAGGATCGGAATTTTACCGAGCCAAAAGGCAAGCTGGATCGTGAGGTTGGCAACGTGGTTATCGCTGGCTGCAATGAAGGGAAGCTTTTCCCAGTTTTTCTCCAGGCTATCGATCAATGTCTTCGAATCGGAGTTATCCAGCAAATTGGGAATATGGCGTAGAGCCAGTAAGATGATTCTGTATGCGGCCAACCGATCTTTGAGTGAGCTTTCGTGCATCCGGTATACGATGTGTTCAAACAAGATCGGCATCAAAGGATGTTTCGGAAACTTACGCAAACTCAGCTCTAAGCATTTGGCTTCTTCCTCTGAATCGCCAAACGCTTCGTATACAAGCGATTTACCGAGGTATTCTAGTGGCGCACCCGGAGTTCGATACAGTTTTTCAAACTCCTTCAAAGCGGCCAAATAGCAGTTTTCGTCTTTCAGATGGCGCCCCTTTTCGAGCAGGGTCAGTCCCGCACGGAAAAGCGCCTCTCTACCCTCCATGCGGCCGGGGAAGCTTTGGCCGATGCGGCGGTATTCTTGGAGTGCTTCGTCGAAAAGGCGGTGGCCGAGAAGCGCATTTGGCACTGCCAGGCAATTGACCATTGCGTCGAGCCCTCCTTCATAGATTTTACATTGCTTGATCGTAAAGTGGTCGTCTTTATGGATGAGGCCAACCCGTGATCCGACCAGAGGTAAGTGGCTTGTGAAGCTCAATTTCAACGCATCGTCGATGTAGAGCAGAAGTCGATTTTCCACCTTTTCGATGCGGATTTTGTGCCACCGTTTCGTGACAAGGTGGGTGTTTTTGTTTTCGAGGACCAGTACACTGCGCCGAAAAAGGCGGCACGAAGGGGCTCCTTCCGAGCCGAGCCACAGGCAATAACCCTCATCGACAGTTTGTCCTTGTTTTGGCTCAGGTTGGCTGAGCAAAAAGCCGATTCCTTGGCTTCCAGTGTCTAGCTTGACTTCTGCCTCGATCTTAATATGATCGGAAAAAGCTCTTTTGGACACCATCAACAAGGCCCAGTCGGTCACATCAATCGACTGCGTGATGGCGACATGTTTGGCAAAAAGAATGTGTTCTTGGAATTGCCAATCGCTTTTGCGCTGAGGGTCGAGCCCGCAGCGGAGCGTCCATTCGGGCTTGCCATCGATATATTTCTTAATGTCTCCAATGAGCTCTTCGACGCTTATGATCCGCTCGGCGATATTTTTTGCAAGGCAGCGGTTGCAGATCAGTGCCAGCTGATGGGGAATATCTCGATAGGGCGCCATCTCGATGGGGTCGATGAGTTCCTCAGAATGGAGCTGTTTACGAAACGCAGCGAGCGTCTTGCGCTGGAACGGCAGCTGCAACGTCAACATCTGATACAAAATGACGCCAAGGGCATAAATGTCTGTTTGGATCGATGAGGGTTTGCCGAGCAGCCTTTCGGGTGCCATGTAGGCGAGGGTTCCCGCAATTTTACCAGGGCGCGTTAAATCTTCATTGATCTGCGATTTTTTCAAGCGCAAAGGCTCTTCTTTCTTGCCGATTTGTTCGATGAAATCGGCAATCCCCCAGTCGAGGATCATCACTTCGCCAAATTTTCCGATGATGATATTTTCTGGTTTTAAATCCCGATGCAAAATGCCTTTCGCGTGCGTGTAGGCAACTGCTTCGCAGATCTGCAAGAACATGCGCGCCAGCGTCGGAATCGACGAGCCGATTGGGTGGACGGGTTTACCTCCCTTTTCTTCTTCGCGCGTCTCGCGCAGAATTTGACGTAAGGTCGACCCTTCGACAAACGGCATTGTATAGTAAATCTCGGGTGGTGCAGATTGGATCGATAAAATGGGGACGATCGAAGGGTGTGTCAGGACGCTGGCTACTTTGGCCTCCCTCAAAAAACGGCTCTGGATCGTCTTGTTGCCTTGCAGATCGGGGCGGATCCTTTTGATCGCTACCTTGCGCCCAAACGACGGGTCTTTGGCTAGATAGACCTCTCCCATGCCCCCTTTGCCGAGGCTATCGACGATCTCGTAGGGGCCGATGGAAGAAGGCGGGGCACTCTTTGGATCCATGATAGCTATTGTCATTCCATAAAGAGGCAATAGACGCAAGGGTTTTCTGCCTAGGGAAATGATCTCCTTGGTGTCTTAAACAGAATGTTTTACAAAAAATACCTTGCAATCCGCCGCATAACATAGCTACACTTGCCTTCCGATGCACAGACAAGTGATTCTTACGGGCGATCGCCCTACGGGCCGCCTACATTTAGGCCATTATGTGGGTTCGCTCAAGGCAAGAGTGGAGCTCCAAAGGCTACACAAGCAATTTGTGATGATTGCCGATGCGCAGGCGCTGACTGACCATGCGCATGAGCCTCAGAAGATTCGGGAGAACATTCTTGAAGTAGCGCTTGATTATTTGGCTGTGGGGATTGATCCATCACAAACAACGATTTTCATCCAGTCGCTGATTCCGCAACTCTTTGAGTTGACCGCGTACTTTCTCAACTTAGTCACTTGGAATCGTCTTAAGCACAACCCCACTGTCAAGCTTGAGATCCAGCAAAAGGGGTTTGGTGAAGAAGTGCCGGCGGGCTTCATGGTTTACCCCGTATCGCAGGCCGCCGACATCACCGCATTTGGTGCCCATCTTGTTCCTGTGGGAGATGACCAGATTCCGATGATTGAACAGACGGTAGAGCTCGTGCGAAAGTTCAATCGCCTCTATAACACCGACGTTTTGATCGAGCCGAAGGCAGTGACAGCCCAGCATGCGAGATTACCTGGCATTGATGGCAAAGCGAAGATGAGTAAGAGCCTCCACAACGCGATCTACCTTTCCGACACCGCAGATGAGCTTGCCAGAAAGATCAAGGGCATGTACACCGATCCGAACCACCTTCACGTCAATGACCCTGGCAAAGTAGAGGGCAATCCCGTTTTCACATATCTTGATGCGTTTGCCCATGACAAAGAAAAGGTGGCATCGATGAAGGCGCACTATGAAAGGGGCGGTCTTGGTGATGCGGTCGTGAAAAAGTATCTGCTCGAAGTGCTCGATCCGTTCTTATCGCCGATACGACAGCGCCGGCATGAGTTTGCCTCCGATCCGCAGGGCGTGTGGGACATGTTGCTCAAAGGCTCTGTAGCCGCCCGCGAGGCGGCCGCCCAGACGCTTGCCAAGGTGCGTCACGCGATGGGGATTAATTATTAGTACGGCGGTATAACTGACCGGGATTCAACGTGAGACGGCCGATAGTGGTTGGAACTGTTGTGAGGGGGTTATGATTGGCAAAGAGCGTCTGCAAGTTCGCGAGGTTTGTAATCCAGTTTGGGATTGCCCTGAGACGGTTGCCGGCAAAGCTGAGCATTTCCAATGCACTGAGGCTTGCAATTTCATCTGGAATTTCCGTTAGTCTATTGCCAGTCAGACTCAGTGATTGCAATTTGCCAAGGTTTTTGATGGTGCTTGGGATTGTTGTAAGTTGATTGAAAGAAAGATTTAGCTTTCTCAGGTTGAATAAGAGTTCGATCGAAGGGGGAATGGTTTGTAAATCCAAAAATGATAGGTCAAGTTCCTTGATAGAGAGTAAGAAGTTGTGGATCTCTTCTTCATTTGCATCGGCGTTAGGAATTACTCGTCCCAGTTTTGCTGCCACACCAGGTCTGCTTAAAAAAGCTTGTAATTCTGGCCATTTGCGCGCCGTGTCCCGACTCCATTTTCTAACTTCACGTAGTCGTAGTAGCTGTTGCAGTGCAAAATTTTCTATGTCTATATCGGTCCTTGGGGCAGATTCTTGTTGGAATTGTGGGTGTTCGAGAACCCAGTGGCGGTTCTTGATAGACCAGTCTGTCAGTTCTATTTCAAGGCCTGTGATCACCCCATCTCGAGCTATTCGGCAGGTTCTTGCTAAGGCTGATAAGTCTTGTGTGCTAAAGCGAGATACGAGCTCGGCTACTAGGCTGGGTTCTTCTAATACATAGTCGATGGTCATTTGAATAACTTAATTAATATTAAGCACAATTATACAAATAAATATTATATAAATCAATTTTTTTTTATTTAAAATAATTTATTTACTCTGTAGCGCGTAGTAGTAAGCCGATGAGGGCATAGCGGTTTTGGGGGTTACCGAGCTGGATGGCCTCGAGGAGGAAGGCGATGCTGGCTTGGTCTCTGCGGTTGGCAATGGCGGTGAAGGCGTCGACGAGCAGTTTAGAGGTTTCTTCGGGGGAGAGGGCATGCTCCGATTCGTCGAGGCGGTATTTCCAGGGGAGCATGGGGCGTAGGCGGATGAGATCGGCGTCTTTTTGCCGCATGACCCAGCGGTTGATGTAATCAGCCTCTGTTTTACCGAGTCGATATAAAGCGAGGTGGCAGTAGTCGCGGATCAATGGAGCCCCAACCATTTTGACCCCTTCTTCGAGTACCCCCACCGCATCATCGGTGCGCAAGTTCTCCAACAGAACAATCAGGGTGGGGATGAGTGCATTTTGGCCGCGGATCATGAGATGGCGGGCGAGTTGGACAAAATCGGTCTCTGGCAGATGGATCGCCTCGCGTAAAAACTGTTCTTTGAGCGCCATCGAATAACCCAGGTCGATCGTGGGGTCTTTTGTTCTAAGCTCAGCTGATGGCACTGCTTTGAACGCAACAATGGTGCGTCCGATACTCGCAAAGGGTTGGACGGCTAAATCGCGGGTATCTTGGACCAAGATCTCGATTAAAGGCCCCAAACATCTCGGATCGCGAAGGCGTAGTAGCGCGATCGCAGCATTGAGGCGTACTTGAAGATCAGGCGAATTGACAAGCTGGGCGAGTTCATTTTCAAATCCGGGTATTTCAGAGAGAGCAGCGATGGCAAAGAGATTGTGTTGCATGGCTAGCTGCAACGTTTCTTTTTCGTTCGTTCGATCACCGAGCCTGTGAAGGGCTAAAACTGCTGCGATCCGGACGGCGTCAGTGGGGGAATTTGCCAGCTTTCTCAGCTTTGGGATCGATGCGCTATCTTTTAACAGTCCCACAGCAAAAATCGTCGCTTCAAGTTCGGCAATGTGAGAGTGCGTCAGGCGTTTGCGGAGGACGGGTAAAAAGTCGTCTCGGCCGAGCCTGCCGATATTCAAAATCGATTCGATACGCACTTGTGGGTCGATATCTTCGAGCAATCGCTTGAGCACGGCGGTTGCATCGCTTGTGCCGATGAGCGCGAAAAATGGGGGGAAATAGGGTTTGAATGCAGGGGGCAAACGGACCATGAGCCCTTCGATTTGTCCGACGGCGTGTGGGTGTTTCCGTTCTGACATATAATAGGCCGCTTCCATCCGCGTCGACAGATAGTCAGAGCTCATGGCGCGGTTCAATAGTTCGTGGGAGCGGTTATCTTCGAATTGTGCGATGAAGTGCAGCGAGAGTTGTTGGACTTGAGGGTCGGGGAAAAAGAGCCCCTTTTCTAAGATCTCTAAAGCGCCTGTCGAACCCGAGATGCCCGCTCCAAATAACGACATCAAAAAGGTTTGTGGATCGTCGCTATGTACCCCTTTTTGGAGTAAAATGAGCCCCATTTGTTGTAGTACGTCGTAGTCGTGGGCATGCGCGAGGTCAAGGTATTCGCGGTAGCGGTCAAACGCTTCTTCGACTTTGGTTTGCTGCATCAGAAATAGGGCGTGTTGCTTGGCTTCATTGGCAGGAGAGATCTCATGCGCGTAAAGGTAGAGAGCGGCAAACGAAAACAAGGGGACAAAAGAGAGCATACCCATCTCGTTTTACCTCATACATGATAGACAATGAACGTGCAAGCTGAGTTTAAAGCGCCTTTTTCTTCAGCTTGCGTGCGGGTGCAGCTGATGTCTTCGAATACACATCGATCCAAATAGGGGAAGACCAGCCGATGTGACCGTCTTTTTGCATCACCCGAAGATAATAGTAGGCAAACGGCGGTTTTGCCTCGCTTGGTTCAAGAGCCAGCTGGCTTAAACTCTCTTGGTCATCAATAGTAAATTCCACTTTCTCTTCGCCACCCTGGAATCGCTGGATTACCTTGCCATTGCGAATCAAGGCAATTTCTTCAAGTGGGCTTGTCCCAATCGCGTAACCGATGATGTGCCGGTTGAATTCAAGGCCCGGCCTTGACTTTGTGTCGAGTTCCGATCCTATTCCCTGCCCTGCAATTTGTAGGCCCAAAATGATCCGCTCGCCTGTGGTGGCGTAGCACGAACGGGCTTGCAAGGCTTCAAAAAGGGAGGCGCGACTATGTTCTTTAGCCAAAATTGCAGTGATGCCAGGGGTGTATTGGGTTTGTCCATCGTCAAAGAAGTGAGAGTAGGGTCCTCTATCATCATATCCGCCCGCGATAAAGCCAAAGCGCCGGCCCTGATTCAATGCGTGTATGATCGAACCTTCCGCAGTCTCGTTTATCTTGCCACCGCGAATTGGGCGTAGATTGCCCTCTTTTGCCGTGCACTCAGATGAACCCCATGCGTTGTAGATTTCGACAACTTTTTCAAACTCAGGATCGAAATCGACAAAGTCATAGCACGTTTCTTTGCCCATCGTAAACGATGGGATTGCCATCATTTCTTTGGGGCTATTGGTTTTGTAGATTTTCTTTAAGGCATTGTTTTTATTGTCTTTATGTCGAAGCAATCCTTTTGCGTCCTTGCTGTAGATGAATTGACGAAGGCCTTCTTGTTTTGCCTCGCCCTTCCATTGAAATCCCAAGAAAGCGACGAATCGATCGTCTTCGTTGAATTCAGCGACCTGAGCTACGATCTCTTTCCACACATCGGTAGGCGTCTCTTCTTCGCTTTCAAAAGACGAGGTGGCGACAAATTGCAGGGCCCGGTCGTCTCTCATATGGCGTAAGTATGCTTCGACGCCTTCAGCCGAATCGAACCGTTCCGATTCGCTGTGCAAAGAGCCCCAGTATAAGCCGAGAGCTCCTTCGGGTAGACACTTGATTGGGGTTGAGAAAAACGTTTGCTTATTTTGAAGGTTTTTGAGTTGGATTTTGTAGACGCCCGCTTCGTTGAAGTAGAGGTTGGGCAAGGCGATGAATCCCGTTTCAGGAACAAATAGCTTCCAGCTTAAATTTTCACGTAAATGCTCATAGCTCAAATCGATCAGGGTCCCTTCAGGGGCATTCGAGGTGAGGTTGCCGTACATATCCTCAAAGCGGACGATGACGTCGAAACGTTTGCCCCGGTTGACGACAGAGGGAGCAATGACGCGGAGCGTCTTGAGGAGATTGCCGCGCACATCGAGGTGGAAGGTCTCTGACTCTTTATATTCGCCTTTTCCTTTGGGATCGATAAAGAGGTGGAAGGGGCGCTTTCTTTGAACCATCTTTTGGCATGCGTTGCCGGAGGTGTTTTTATCTCGGGCGCCGATGTGGATTGTGATTCGCTCGCCGCTTTTGACTTCTTGTGTCAACACAAACTCAAATGCGACTCCTTGAGCGCCTTCTACAGCAGCCGCAGAGATGGGCTTCTCATCCGATAGCTCCGCCCAAATCACATTCCCTTTGTCTTTAAGGGAAACGCTTGGAATTTCCCATTCTAGGGGGGCGCCTTGGCTGCCCAAGTCGAATTTGAGCTTGGCTCCTTTGGCAAGGGGAGTGGCGGTAGTATAGGCAAACTTCCAGTGCCCTCGATCACCGGCCAATGCATAGGCCGGCTCGCAAACACAAAAGGAACGACGCATGGAATACCTCGAAAGAAAAGGCAAGTCTACCCCTGATTCGATTTTCAGGCAACTCATCATGAGTCGGATGCGCTATAAGGACGCGTTTAAGATGACATGAACTAAAATTTGTTGTATATTGATGTTGAGTGGGAGGATCCTTATGAAGGCTGTTCGTTTTATTGCTCTATTGCTGATGGTCGTCGGTGCATTGAACTGGGGGCTTGTTGGCTTGTTTCAATACGATCTCGTAGCTGACCTGTTTGGTGGCATGGCTTCCATGGCTGCTCGAGTTGTATATGCTCTTGTTGGTTTAGCTGGTCTGTATGGTATCGGCATGCTTTGCTCTTGCTGCTGCAGATCGGGCTGTGGATCAGGTGGCTGTAGCCGATGCGGTGGTCACTGTGGATCAAATTGCCATTGCAATTGCCATAAAGAACAATAGATCGTTTTGCGCGCTCGCATACTCGTCTCAGGCGCCACAGGTTTTCTCGGTGGCGCTCTTGTGTCTTGTTTAATACAAAATGGCTACGAGGTAATTCCGCTGACTCGGGTGCCTTTGCCGGGTGCTGTCCTTTGGAATCCTGAGAAAAATTTTCTGGAAAGCTCACCTCTTTTGGACAATCTCGAGGCATGCATTCACCTTGCTGGCGATCCCCTGACGCTCGGTCGTTGGAGCCCAGCCAAAAAACGGTCGATCTTTCGAAGTCGTGTTGTCGGCACGCAGCTTTTGGCGCGCTCGCTCAAGGTGCGTTCCTTTATTTCTGCATCGGCCATCGGTTATTACGGCGATCGGGGCGAGGAGATTCTCACCGAGCAAAGTCCCCCTGGCAGTGGCTTTTTGTCTTCTGTATGTAAGGCTTGGGAAGAGGCGAGTTGTGTGCTGGAAGATAAGGGAGTCCATGTTGCCCAAATGCGTTTTGGTGTGATTTTGGATGCAGAGGGCGGCATGTTGCAACGCCTGCTTCCCATGTATCGTCTGGGTTTAGGCGCGGTGATCGGCGATGGATCACAGTGGGTAAGTTGGATCTCGCGCAGCGATCTCGTGAGGGCGATTCTCTTCGTTCTGGAGCGCAAACTGATGGGGCCCATCAATGCTGTGTCTCCCCATGCTGTGCGTCAAAAGGAATTATCTCAAGAGCTGGCTCGATGGGTCCATAGACCGCACTGGCTCAAAGTGCCGGCGTGGGCTATCCGTGCTCTTTTAAGCACGATGGGAGAAGAAATGCTATTGGCAAGTGCGCGGGTAGAGCCTTCTGTTCTTTTAAACAACGGGTTCACATTTGTATTTCCCACCTTGACAAAAGGGGTATTAACTCACTATGATGGTTCATCGTAAGGAGTTTAACCTATGAGTTTGATGTTTTCAATTTTGCTTGCCGCTGCAACAATGAATAGCGCTCCCTGTGCGGATGCAAATCAGTGTGAGCAAGAAGAAGTTGTAATTCTAGAAGATCAAGAATCTGAAGAGCTTGCAGCTGAAGAAGTGTCAGTGCAAGAAATCGTGCTCGACGACGACGAAAAAGAGTTGTTGGAAGAGCTGGAAGAAGACGACGCTAGTTTGTAATTAAAAGAACAATACCTGCAATGCGCAGGTGTTGTTCTTATTCGTCTTTGTTCTTGTTAGTTACGCGTTCATTTGACAATCTATTATTTTAATAATAATATTAAAGTAATGGATACGAATAAACCTTGGCTGACTATTTGGACTCGTCCTCGTGAGACGATCCGACACATCATTCATCACAATCCCAATCAATCGCTGTGGTGGCTTGCTACCATTTATGGGTTTTCATCGCTCCTTAATTCGTTCCAAGCGGCAGCGCTCGGTTCGCTGGATGGGGGTGTGGGACTACTTCTTTTTCTCGCTGTGCTGTTTGCGCCGCTTTGGGGCTATTTGGTCTTTTCCGTATGGAGTTGGGTCGTCCTGTGGACAGGGCGCATGTTTAAAGGACAAGGCGAATATGCCGCAGTACGGGCAGCATACGCATGGTCTTGTGTGCCTCTATTGATCAACGGGATCTTATGGCTCATTCTCATTAGCCTATTTGGGGTGGCGCTCTTTTTAGATACTGCTGAAGAAGTGCATTTTAGCGATGGCTGGCTCGTTGTTTTATTTGTCACACTTCTTGGCAAAGTGGCCATGGTGATTTGGTCTTTAGTGATCTATCTGAATGCACTGGCTGAAGTGCAACGTTTTTCAATGCTCCGTGCGATCGGTAACGTGATTGTTGCTGGGATTGCATGCGGGGTTGTTTTAGGCGTGCTTGGATCGTTGATCACCCGCGGATTGTATTACACCTTTTAACCTACAAGGAGCAAAACCATGAAGCAATTTTCAGTGAAAAAGCTCCAAGTATGGGCTTTGGTCATCGCCCTTTTTATGGCGCACCTTTTCTTTCGCTCGGTGGCTCATGCAGATGAGGGTGGTGGATGGCAAGCGCGTGAAACTCTCAACGGCGAGTGTTTTATTGCTTTTCCGGTGGCACCGCAACTGTTGCAACAATCGATGAAGATGGCCGACGGTAATAGTCGGCTCAATTACGACATTTACCTTGCCCCATTTGAAGATAAAGGTGTCTTTTTGCTCTTGATTGCGACCTACCCAGGCATGATGCCGGGTGGCCATGAAACAGCCGGTTTAGAAGGGCTTGTCAGAGGGATTGTAGGACAGCAAAAAGAAAATACCCTCGTTTACGCGAATTGGGTCGATCATGCGGGTGTTCCCGCTGTGAGTTTCCTTGTGCAAAACCAGACCAGTTATTTCCGAGGTCACGCACTGATGATCGGGAACAAATTATTCTTGGTCGCCATGGAAGGGCGTAAAGGGACGTTGGAAGAAAATCTTTTCAACCGCTTTCTGAAGTCATTCCATCTTCAAAAACCGAAATCGAGTGTAGCGCCGAAGTAAGGGGCGCCATCCAGTGTTGTATACAGGGGGCGATGGCCCCCTTCGCTTTTGATGTAGAAATCGCCGCCAAAGTTGTAGCCTGCATACACTTCAATCTCGATACGCCGCCATTTTTCGAAGTGGACATTGAGTTCTGTTCCAATGGTTGAATAACTAAACACAGACATCGGTTGAGGCTCATCTTTGCCTGTTCTAAGACGTTCTTTAAGGGGGCGCCCTTTAAGCGAAAAGCGCCAGTCGGGGTTGAGTTTATATTGGATCGAATAAGCAATCGGAAAGATCGCTTCGAAAAGCCATTTTTGATTGGGCGCAAAATCGAGGCCAATGATCGGAAATAAGGACTCCCCCTCCAGGCCCCGATAGGCCATGGCCCCGACGTGGTAGTGCCATTTGCGGTGAATATGATAGGCGCCCCATACAAGGCCTGAGGCCAATCCGTAGGGACCCGGCTGCGAGAAATGCTTTGCATCGATGTTATAATCAAAGCGCAGGATCCAGCGCCATTGTTCAATTGCTGTTGAGTAGAACGTCAAGCCAAACTGTACGTAGTTGTAGTGAGTCTGGTTGAACTTTGGATTGTTGTTCCAATCAAGGGTGACAGTGTTCCACTCAACTCGGGGAAAAAAATAGGACGATTGGCTCACCGGGATTAAAATCGTCGTGTAGATATTGCTTTTGCGAAAATAGAGATTGCCATCACCTGGACCATCCACATCGGCTTTGCCGATGTGAATGAGATTACCTCCGAGTCGGAGCGGGTGGTAATCCCAATAGGTCATTGGCTCGTCTGCACACAGAGACCCACAAGTGAACAAG
>JBDKJI010000192.1:0-2850 GCA_039796655.1 Chlamydiota bacterium
CGCCAGCTTCAAAGGCAAACAAATCATTGAGCTCAGGCAAGGAACAAAAGTAACAGGCCCTATCACCTTTGAATCAGGCAAAGGCGAGGTGCAACTTTATCCAGGCGCTACCGTGAAAGAAGTTATTGGGGGCGGAGTTGTTTATCGCGGGGGCAGCAATCGTTATTAACCGATAGATGCTGTTGGCACCTTTTTGAGATCTGGGTTAATAAATAGCAAACGCCGCTGTGAAAACGCGGCGTAAGGTTTACGTGGCAATGGATGAATGCTTGATTTTGCCTGCGGTTAAGCGTCAGAACCCAAAATAGCTAGGCGTTCAAAATAAGTCATGCCGTGCACCACTTTATTTATATTGGGGACACGCAATGTGTTTTTGCCGGCCTTCCGTACTTTTGCTGCATCATCCACATCGGACGAGCTCGTACTAGTGTTTGCGTTGTCCTCATCTGTGCTTGTTCCATGCGTAGTAAGCGGACTTGCGGCAGTACTTACGCCGTCTTCCTGTACGACCGCCATATCGTCCGGTCCTAATATGCTTACACGCTCAGAATAAGTCATACCGTGTACCGTCCTCCCCATGCTAGGGACCTCCAATGTTCTTGCGCTGATCCGCTGTACGCGCTCGACAAGCTTTCTGATGAGTGCAAGATATTTGTTCCGAAAATTCACAGGAAGTGTAGTAGAATTTTGTGTGTTGCTAGTTACGTTTAATGACATATATTTATTAAACCAATTTATTATTTTTTATAATAACAATAATTATATATTAAATATATTAATTTTTCTATACTAAAATGATACGTTTTTCAAATATTTGATTGTAAACAACATGCGTTGTTTCGTGGAGCCGGCATAACGCTATGCGTGGGGCTGCACTATCAAAAAAAGCGCCTCCATTGGCTCTTTAGACGTGCTCGGCGAGGCCAACCTGACAGACAACATCCATCCGCCCACCGATCGATCGTGATGGGCTATCTCCAGGCCCACCAGGCTAAGTTTGAAGAGGCCCTTGTGTTGTCCGGACAAAAGGCAGTATTCATCGGGTGTACCCTTGCCAGCATCACCGTCAACAAAGACGCCAGTTTCAAGGGCAAACAGATCATTGAGCTCAGGCAAGGAACAAAAGTAACAGGCTCTATCACCTTTGAATCAGGCAAAGGAGAAGTGCATCTCTATCCAGGCGCTACCGTGAAAGAAGTGCTCGGCGGAGCGCTTGTTCATCATAAGTGAGTTGGGTATGGAGTTGGGTATTGGGTACTACTTGTGGGGTATGGGGGCGTGAAGACGAATAGGGACCTGCAGTCGAGCAGAGTCTTAGCTCTGTGCCCTCGGGATTGCTGATCTCCGGTATACAAATCATGATCGAGTGGGGAGCCCGAGTGCAATGCTCCGATGGCTTGTATTGCAGGGTAGGCCGCTTGCATAAGCTTCGTGCGTGCTTCTTCGAGTTGAGTTTTCCAAGTTTTTCCTGATCGAGTAAAAAGCCACTCCACAAATAATCCGCACTTATTCCAAAAACCAATTTTTGGAGGTGAGTGCAAAGTACCGGGGACGAATGGCGCGAATGGCACGAAAGGATTTAACTCCCTGTTTCTTCCTTTTGGAAACAGCACCTGCGGGAGTCTGTCGATATAATTAGTTCTACTCATAAACACCAACGATATTTACTGATATTATACTTATTATACTAAAATAACATTATTTTGTCAACCATTATAAACCTCAATTAATTAATTATTAGGTGTTTATGGTTTCTGGCGGTGTCGGCTTTTTTTTAGATTTCTCATCTTCGCTTGCGGCGTGCTCTAGAGCACGCCGCTGGCTCCGGATCGAGAATCTGAAGGAGCCTTCTTGCCCGTTTCCCAATTTTTCAATCCCTCTGGGTATACACTACCCAAAAAAGTGTTTGACTCAGTATGGTGCAAAGCGTGAGCCTAATAGCGACCCTAGCCAAGCAGCCTGCCAAACTCGATTGTCTAAAGCACCCCTCTGTGCTCCAACTCGAGTCTCTCGAGTTTTCGCTCTTTCATCTCGCTGCGTTTATTCTTTTTACCGTTGCCGTGATCCATACCCTCTCAGTCAATCAAGTGCATAAGTGGGCTCTTGCGGCAGAAAAAAGAGCTGGTTCCAAAACGCTATTCGTCCAGCTTTTATACTTTTTATCTGAAGTAGAAATCGTATTTGCTTTTTGGGTGATTCCGCTCTTTATTTTGATGTGGACCTGTTACGACTGGCGGACAGCGCTGGAGTACATTAATACGCGCGATTACACAGAGCCACTCTTTGTGGTTGTCATTTTATCGATGACAGCAACGAGGCCTGTCGTGCACGTTGCCGAATCATTCATCCGGTGGTGTGCCAAAGCCTTGGGGGGCACTCTTGCGGCGTGGTGGTTTACCCTGCTTACAGTAGGTCCGCTGATGGGCTCTTTCATCACCGAAGCAGGTGCGATGGCCATCTGCGCTTTGCTACTATCACGGCAATTTTATAGTTACGGCCCGAGTTCGAAACTCGCCTATGCGACCATCGCCCTTCTCTTCGTCAACATCTCCGTTGGCGGTGTGCTCACCGATTTTGCATCCCCTGCAGTGTTAGTCCTTGCCCACTGTTGGCATTGGACTACCTACGATATGCTCGTCGACTTCGGTTGGAAAGCGGCGTTAGGCATTGTGATTTCGAACCTGTTGTATTGGTGGTATTTTCGCAAAGAAATCAAAGAGCTCAATGAAAAGCGGCAGCTTGATAGTACCAAAAATGAAGGCGACGATCGAGGAGTGCCCCATTGGATTACTCTTGTGCACATCGCATTCATCGCGTGGATTGTCGTGATATCGCATTATCCAGCTGTAT
>JBDKJI010000193.1:0-3835 GCA_039796655.1 Chlamydiota bacterium
CGCTCACAGCTCCTATAAAGGCAAGTAATTTTGGCAAACAGTATAATTACGACCCCGCGGGAAATCGCACTTCCGTGCTTGACGCAGGCATCACAACCAACTACACAACCAACAGTGTGAACGCATACACCAACATCAGTGGCGGAGACATCCTGCCTCCCAGCCAAAATCCTGACTACGACCCGAACGGCAACATGCTCACCGGCCCCGTAGGAACTGATGCTGCCGTCCTAACCTACGACAATGATCACGCCCGAAGGCTTGTAGGGCGAGCAGAGTTTGCGGAGCAAAGCCCCGTGAGGGGGGATTTTTCCTTGCTGGGGAAAAATCATCAAAACCGCCTCCGCACCATCACCCAAAATGGCACCACCACAGGCTACACCTACGATGCCCTAAGCCGCTGCATTGAGTCCTTCTCAAACATCGCCACGGACAACCGCGAGCGTTACACTTGGAGTGGCTGGACACTTCTCAACCTCGAGCTCTTCACCAACTCCACCCCCACCAGCAGCTTCCGCTACACTTGGGGTCTCGACCTCAGCGAAAGTCTCGAAGGCGCAGGCGGAGTCGGCGGCCTACTCGCCATCGAGCGCATCGTAGGCAGCAACACCGACATCCGCTTCCCGCACTACGATGCCAACGGCAACATCATCGCCCTCACGGACAACTCCGGCAACGTCTCTGCCCGCTACCGTTACGATGCCTTCGGCAAAATCCTAAGTGCCACCGACCTCGACAGCAGCAACTGGGTAAATCACAACATCCACCGCTTCAGCACCAAACCCACCTTCGGCAACACGAATTTACTCTATTACGGCTACCGCTTCTACACTCCAATTACTGGAAGATGGATTAACCGCGATCCGATTGAGGAAGCTGGAGGCGTAAATATGTATGGGTTTGTGGGGAATGACGGGGTGAATAGGTTTGATTCTCTAGGATTAATAGGTGTTGAAATCAATATCAAATCACAATTAGGAGGTAAAGGTGAAGGTTTTTCAGTTCACTGGAGCGAGAAGACTAGAATAGCTGGATATTGTAAGCAATGGGGACTAACGCCATGGGGTACTGGTTGTATAAGTTATGAGCCAGATCGTATTTTCTGGGCATACAAAACAGATAATATCGATTTTGAAGTAAATGGATATGGCGAAGCTTCCATTTGGATAGATTGTAATGAACAAAAAGTCAAAGAAGGCCATCCAGCAAAAATTACAGGTTTAGTCACAAAAATGAGAAATATAGTAGTAGGTCGATTTACAATAGATAAAGAAGAAACGTTAGAATCTCCTACTTTATCGATTGGTCAAGAGGAATGGAAGATAGATGGAGATAAAAAGTCTGTTCAGATTCCTTGGAGTATGTGGGCAACTGTTAAAATTAAAGGTAGTTTTGGTTTGAAATCCGTTGAAACGGATCCTATTCAAAATCTAGGTTTTGTTAATGGTGATACGAAACAAGCAATAATTAAAACGTCAGGTGTTATTCATTATAGTTGTTGTAAAAAAACATAGCCAACGTGATAAATCCAAAATCAGAATAAATTATTGTATATACTACTATATAAAATGAGAATATTTAAATATGCCTACTTGATTAGTTTTGCATTTATCATAGGCTGCAAAAAACAACAAGTGAAAGACTACAATGAAGAACAGGTAGAAGACGAAACACTTATTTTAAGGCCAGCAGATTTAGGGTGTTCGAAATATGTATTTCCTGTAGATGTCAAGAGTGATGAATTTGCAATATTGACATATAAATATCCGACTGTAATACCTGTTGGTATGTATTCGGATAATATCCCGTTAAACAAATGGATAAAACTCAAATCATCTAAATCTGGCAAGGTTATTTTCTCTATGACTATGATGAATAGTCAATACTTCAACATTATTTCACGAAGTATCCAAAGAGATTCAAAACTTCCAGTCCATGCATTAAATATAGATGGTGATGATAGCGTTGTTGTGCCTAACTCCGTAGTGAAAGCAATGAGTCAAGATGATAATAATTTTAATATTTCATTAGCGGAACTTAATCCAGACTTGAGTATAAAGCGTGTATATAATATAGAATGTGACATTAGTGTAATAAAAAAAAATGACGCTTTGAGGCTTTATCCAAGTGCTACTAAGGGCTATAGTACTAATTCATCAGAGTGGGTCGGTTTGCAAAATGTGAATGAGGACGATCCTTAAATGTCAAGTGTCAGACAAATTATTATTTTGCAGTTAAAATGAACAATAATCCTGTTACAATTCGGAAATGAGACGCACGCGCTGGCTCACGACTACGACTGATCCTGTGAAGAATCCTTCCCTTTACCACTGCATTGCGCGGGTGGTTGATCGGCGATTTGTGTTTGGTGATACGGAACGCGAGCAATTTCGTATCTATTTGCGGATGTATGAAAAATTCACCGGCTGCCGACTACTGTCTTACTGTATCTCAGGGGTATCTCTGGGGTCAGATGCGGTGATAAATTCAAGCGCTTTTTTCATGTTTTTTTAGGTATTCAGGATCGAAGGATTTTTGGTGCTTGAGGACTCCGTAAACTGGAAGCGTAATAAGCTTTCAGAACATTTTATGAGCGTAGCGAGTGTTCATGATCGCTCCAATGATGACAATTTGCGGCTTACCTTGCGCTTTTAGTCGCTCGGCAAATTCTTTGCAGATCGGATTATAGCGCATGGCGGACATTGCTGGGAAAACTGGAAGCGTAATAAGCTTCCAGAACAAGATCGGAGCAGAGCGACTGCTGTTGCCCGCTTTGCTCATGGGTGTGCGTGTTTTCCCACTTGTGCCTGTTTGAAAGTGCCGTGGTGTGACACCTGCGTAGGCCGCTAATGCGCGCCCTGTGGGGAAGTTTGTTAGCTCAGGAAGTTCGGAAATGATCTGTGTTCCACTTTTCTTGCCGATGCCGTTGATGCTTGTGATCAGTTCTAGCGTTTGTTTGTTTTCGGGATTGTTTTGGATGAGTTCTTCGAGCTGTTTTTCGAGCTTGGTGATGCGTTTTGTTAGGGCTTTTATGCTGTCTTTGATGTCTGCTTTAGCGGCTTTATCATTGGTGGCTTCTAGGCGGTTGTTTTCTCTTATGAGATCGCATTTTAGCTGACTGAGACGGCGGGCTAGGGCTTTGGTTTGGGCTTGTGCTTCGCTGGGTGGATGCCAGGCACTGGGTTGCTCCTTGTTGCAGTATTGGGCGATGAGGCGGGCGTCTGCTTTGTCGGATTTATCGCGCCGTAGCTGCATGGCTCCGAAGTTTTTGATGGCTCGTGGATTGACGAGGCTGACCTTTGAGAGGTGTGTGTGAAGGTGGATGACGACGCTGTCTCCGTAGGTGCCTGTGGCTTCGAGACAGGCATGGATGGCCATGGCTTTGCCGCAGTGTTTGACGAGCCAGTTGATGTGCTCTTTGTTTCCTGTGGCGGTGTTTGGGAATGATTTTTCTGCGATGATTTTGCGGTCTTCGTGCCGTAGGATGGCGGCATGAAAGTCTTTCTTTGAGATATCGATTCCCAGGCTGTATTGGATGGTTGACTCTGTGTTGTTCATGTTTTACTTTTGCTTTGGTTTGGCCCACCAAAAATAAGCCTTGTGGAAGCATACTGCTGATAACCTGACTCGTGATGCGGATTCGAGATCCAAGATGCGGTTCGGCTTTTAACAGCATGCGAGAGAGGCGGAGTCCAGTCTGACCCTCGGGATTAAATCCTTGGTAAAGTCCTCGTTCGGTTTACTCCGCTTCTCCCACAAGCAAGGTGGATGGACACATTAACAGATGCTGTCAACCTGCCCGAAAACGATCATACGAGTCCGCGCATGGTAACAT
>JBDKJI010000194.1:0-5212 GCA_039796655.1 Chlamydiota bacterium
TTGTAGAGCTTTTCGCCCCATACGTTCGATAAGATGATCGTGACGACTGAGAAAACGGGGAAGATCACGGCGTTTTCTAGTGGGGAGGCTACCTCAGTGGCTAAAACCATGAGGTAAGTACATATCCCGTTGGCAGCGCCTCCGATGGTCCCATAGAGCATTTCTTTGGGGTGGAAAGCTCTTTTTTCAAAGCGGGTGAAAGTGACGATTTGCAAAGCAGCTGCTGTGAGGAACATGAAAGGTAGAAACCAGGGACTGTGGATTTCGGCGCGTGTGAACAACGAAGTGATTTCTAAGGGGTTTTCCATGTTGAACAACATTGCGCGCCACTGGAACAAACAAAGAAGAAGCAGGTGGAAAGTAAACATTCCGACTGCAAGCTTGATCCAGGTACCCCTTTCTTTGGTTTGGTCGATACCTTGACTGCCCCAAAATAGGCCTGCCAGGACAAGGGCTGATCCCACGCCGTGCCAGTAGGTGTAGGGAAACCCGCGTGCCGCACCGAAGGCGATTGCCATAATGACGGCGGGAAGGACTGTGGCTCCATTCAGGATTGAAAACGTGATGCCGGGTGGACCTTTTTCAAGGGCTTTACCTAAAGTAAAGAGTAGGCCGAAGACAATCACGCCAGCAAGCATACCAAGTCCCGCGATCGGTGCATTCACAGAATAATCGCCTGCTTGGACAGGGTTTAGAGCCAGCGCGATCAAGAAGCCTGTCCCCATTTGAAACACGAGGTGCCCTTTAGCAGTTCCCCCGCAGTCGATGCTTTTTCTCATGAAAAGATTCGATATCGAAACAAAGAGGCTCGCAAGGAGCATGATGATAATAGCCATGTGGCTAAATATAAGTTTTTTGTCCGAAGTTGGCAACTCTCTCGACTTTTTAGCCGAGAGCTTTGTTTTGTGCTCTGGACATTGTGAAATCCGCTGCTATAATCAGGGGTGTGTTGCAGCGCATTTTAGCCATCTCGTTTTGTGTCCTAACTCCCCTGCTTGGCTTTGCCGCGTGGCAAGCTGATTCAGAAGCGGAGGCTCTGTCTTTGCGCCGGATTGCCGACTTTTGGGAGGAGGGGGAATACAGTTTTGCTAAGAGGGAGATGGAAGAATTTTTGATTCGTTTCCCTGAGAGCTCTTTTGGTGACCCTCTGTCGGCGGCGCTCGGCGACCTCCATTTGCGTGAAGGGCAGTTTACAGAGGCTCTGGCTGATTACGCCAAAATTAAAGATCCGAGTTTACTCCGGATCTCGTTTGGCAATCGAATGCAGTGTTTATATTCTCTCGAGTGGTATGCGACGTTGGTCGATGCGTGTGCAGCTGAGCTGGAGCGAGCCGATTTGGCCGAGAATGAAAGGGAAGAGGCAACGTACTACCTTGCAATTTCTCTCTATCAGCAGATGGTGAACTTAGGCGCCAAGCCCGATGGCGCGCGGGCTTTGGCAGAGCGCGCCAAGCCTTATTTTGATATACTGATGAGTCGCGATCATCATGACGATATCGGCGAGGCTTTTGCGCATGTATGCTCTGTGTTGAAGGATTTCCCGAAGGCTGCATCGATCTATCTCGATTTGGCAAAGAGAAGGGGCGATGCGGGAGAAATGATGCTGTTTCAAGCGGCGCTTGTTCAGGCGGAGTTTGATAAAGAGCTTGCTGCGAAGACGTTTGCTGACATTGGCGGTGAAAAAAGTCGCGAAGCGACGTTTAATCGCCTTGTTTTGATGTTTGACTTGATGCAGTTTGTCGCGATTGTCGAGGGCTCAGATGAGTGGGTTACAAAAGTCCCGGATGACAAGAGGGGCCTTACCCAGCTGTACATTGGAAAGAGTTTATTAGCGTTAGGGCGCCCCGCAGATGCGCATGATGTGTTTTCCAAAGCTGTGGAATTGGGCAGGACCGAAACATGGATATCGGCTGCTTTATCGGGCCTGATCGACGCTTCTTTTCAGCTCGGTAATTTAGATTTTCTGACGCTTGCCATTGATGAACTAGCCAAGCTACCCAAGGAAGAGCCTTTTGTTGCAGCAGAGCTGGCCAAGGGGTGCTTTTCAAGGGCGCTGCTTCTCAAGCGCGATCAAAAAATTGATGCTGCGCGCAGTGAATTGGAGGCTCTTATTTCTGCAAATACCAATTTCCCGCAGCGTCCCCAGGTGCTTTTTGAATTGACGCATTTGGAGTTCCAAGAAAAAGCGTGGGCTCGCTGCCATGCAAGAGCAGCTCAATTTTTAGCGGAGTGTAGCAGTTCAGAATTGGCCTCGTTTGCATGGCGCTATTTGATATCGTCTCGTATGGAGTGCGTGCGGCAGAATCTTGCGAGCGAAGAGATGCTCGCACAAGATTTAGAGGCTTTATTGGCTACCCAAGATTTGTTTGGCTCCGAGGAAAAAGCAGATTGGGAATTTGTGCTGGCAAAATCAGAGTTTGACAGAAAGAAATATGACGCCGCTTCGGCAAGGTTGCAAAAACTTGTGGGTAGTTCAGCTCCGTTTACACATCGTGCGAATGCTCATTTGATTCTAGCGCTGATTGAAAAAGAAAAGGGCAAGGAAAGTGATCTGTTTGTCTCACTCATGGAAGGAGCGCTATCTCTAGGGGCCGACCTGATGGATAAAAGCGAAATCCATATGCTTTTGTTTAACGCATATCTCAACGCATCGAATTTAGACAAAGCAGCTGACCATTTATACTGGTCGTTCGATCATAAAGGTGCTGTGAGCTTAGACCATCTTGTATGGCTCGGTGATTTTTATGGCAGGCTTTGGGAAGAAAACGGGGACGCAAACGCCCTTGCAAAAGCCACGTTTGCAATCGAGGGAGTACTTAAGCGTGATTCTGGTCCGGGCCATGTGGTTCGTTTGGCTAAACTTTACTTGGCTCAGCACAGGGGACAAGATGTTGCATACCTCTTGAAACAATATCCTGATGTTGCTGGCGAAGAGTGGTGTTTTCTTCTCGCAAAAAGTCATGAACTCATGGGACAAACGGTTGAAGCATTGCAGCTATTTGACCAAGTCACAAAAGAGCCTGCGGCGCTCCGTGCTCGAGTGGGCGCCGAAAGCGCTCTGGCTGCGGCCAGGCTCAGGCTCAACCGTTCTCGCGGCACCAGTGACGAAGACTTCGTCCAAGCCTTGAACCTCCTTAAGGATCTAGTCTTGCAAAGAAACATTGCGAACGAACCTGTGTACCTCGAGGCAGCTCTCGATTATGTCGAGGCTCAGGCGAAAAATGATCTCAATAAGAAAAGGCAACTACTCGAAAAGGTAAAACGCGATTTTGAGAGAGATGATGATTTGCTCGCTCGCGATTACCACGAGGCGCGTAAACAAAAGCCGAAGGTCGATGTAGTGTACCGGGAATATATGCAATTCATCGACGCCGAAGTGTTGATTGCGCAAAAAGGGGCGGGCGTTGATGTTAGAGTCAAGGCGAAGAAGATGTTGTCCGAGCTCGATCGCGAAGGAGTGGCTCCTACGCTGCGAACGCGGGTTCAGCATCGCCTTGATGAACTGGGACGTTCGTAGACAATGGTCTCAAAGAGGTTGATTGGCTCTGTTCAGGGTTCCGTTTGGATTTCTCTTGTTTTTCACATCGCTATGTTATTCCTCCTCA
Source organism: Chlamydiota bacterium (assembly GCA_039796655.1). Lineage (GTDB taxonomy): Bacteria > Chlamydiota > Chlamydiia > Chlamydiales > SM23-39 > JBDKJI01. Next base: position 3,606 of record JBDKJI010000194.1, read on the forward strand.
ACCAGCAGTCGCTTTGGTTTAGCGGCAGCCGACCTTCTTCTTCGAAAACGGGTGGAGCTTTATGGATCTCTTCAATGGAGAAGAAAGACAAAAACGAGATTTTGAAAGAGGCGTTTGCTCCAACTCCTAGCCCAGATGAGGGCCCAGATGAGGCACTTGCTAGGGCCAACGCGCTCCCGTTGGGATCCAAAATACAGTGGTCTCTTCGGCCTATCGATAGCAACCTCTTGCCGATCGATAAAGAACAATTCACAGAGCAGCAAAGGTCGACGCCGTTTCCTCCAACTGCGTTGCTTGCTACGGGACAACAAGTCACGATTTTGTTGCCGCAAGGATCTCGTTACGATTTATTTGAACATCTGCCCAAAGATCTGATCGTTCCTGTGAAAGTGCCCTCACACTCCACTGAACTACCTCCTTTGTCTCCTGTTGCGGCCGATTGTTCTCCCGCGCTGAAATCGCCTCATGTAAAGCCAGAGCTTCCAAAACAATTCGGTCAGCAAGAAAAAACAGCGCACCGATTGGCAAGCGTTTGGGATAAGGAGCGAGCTGCAGCGAGGGCTCCTTCCCACTTACCCGAAGTGCATTTGCCCGCGCTGCCCACGCTGAGTGAGCTAGAGACTGTATCGTTTTCAGACGCGTTTGATGCAGAGCTTGTATTTTGGCAAGATGATCACGAAGGAGATGATATCTTATTTGCGCTTACGTTAGTTCCTAGAGCAGATCTTGGTTTGAAAAAAATCGCGCAGACATACCATTTCATGATTGATCGGTCGAATTCCGTGCAAAAAGAACGGCTTCAAGCGACAAAGAGTGCTGTGCGTAAAGCGATGGAAGAATTAGGAGAAGGTGATTTCTTTAATATTTATGTGTTCGATAGCAAGCTAGACAAGCTTTTCCCCAAGCCGATGGCAATGTCCAAGGGGGCTCTTGCTCAAGCGGATGCGTTTCTCAAAGAGATCTCTTTAGGCAGTTTTTTTTCACCGACCGATTTAGCGAGACCCTTATTTCTTGCCACGCCCCCACCGCATGACGAGGGGCTTCATGTTGGTTTGTTATTCACAGATGCAGAGGGGCTCGCAAAAAAACCGAATCTACAGGCGCTCTTGACCGATTGGACTCGTTATAACGATGGACGGCTTGCTCTGTATACGATCGGGTTTACAGCGGATGTACAGAAAGAAGCTCTCCATATGTTGGCTTCGTTGAATCGAGGGCGGCAAGTATTGATTCCGACAAAGCGAGCTTTAAAGCGTAAACTGACCAAATTAATGCGCACCCTTCATACCGCGGTGGGCCAAAACTTATCGCTCCACGTAGTGCGTAGATCACCCGGCGGTATTGAGGTATTTCCCGACAGCAATCATACCGCGCATCTTTACCTGAATGAGCCTTATGTCATTCTTGGTCGGACGAAAACCATGGATGATTTTGTCATCTTCGTGCAAGGAAAATTACAAGATCGGTGGCTCCATATCAAAAAGACGATATCGTTTTTAAATGCGAAAAAAGGCGATTTATCTCTGCGTGATGAGTGGGTCTACCAAAAAGCATTTGAATTCTATCGTCGTTATTTAAAGGAAGGCGATGCAAAGTATATCGCTGAA